>CACZRY010000191.1 GCA_902783745.1 uncultured Erysipelotrichaceae bacterium | reverse complement strand
TCATATTTATTAGTTTTAAGATTAACATCAACCCAATATTCGAAATGATGTTTATTTCTTCCTTTGTGATGCATCCATGCAAGGCTATATCCTCTTTCTTTTCTTTCGTTATGGTTTGGAGAATATGTTCCTTGATAATATTTAGCACCATTAAAGAATTCTACAAATGAATATTTAGATAAGTCATGTAATAATCCTTGCTTATAAAGACCACATTTAAAGCAGTACTTCATTACCTTATTTCTATGCTTTGTGATTGTTAAAAAATGTTTTATTATATGCATTATAATACCTCTGTTATGCTATTTTATATATTTTATATAAATATTTATACTATAAATTGAAATAAATTCAAAAAAAATTATATTAAAGTGATTGAAATTTTTTTATATGCAATATATAATTTTTATGTTTATTTCACAAGGACGGTGAGTGGTATGAAAATTGGATTCGATAACGAAAAATACTTAAAGTTACAATCTGAAAATATTTTAAAGAGAGTTAATAAGTTTGGAGATAAGCTTTATATAGAATTTGGTGGAAAATTATTTGATGATTATCATGCATCAAGAGTATTACCTGGATTTTTACCTGATTCTAAATTAAGAATGCTTCTTACTTTAAAGGAAAAAGTAGAAATTGTTATTGCAATAAACGCTAAAGATATTCAAAAGAATAAAATGAGAGGCGATATTGGTATCAATTATCAATCTGAAGTTTTAAGATTAATTGATGCATTCCGTGAATCTGGATTATTTGTAGGTTCTGTTTGTATCACTCAATATCAAAATGCTCCTGTTGTTGATCAATTTAGAGAACAACTAAAGAATTTAGGTATTAAATCATACCTACATTATGAAATCAAAGGATATCCTCACGATGTAGATTATATCATTTCTGAGGAAGGTTTTGGTAAAAATGAATATATAAAAACAACACATCCAATTGTAGTTGTTACAGCTCCAGGTCCTGGTTCTGGTAAAATGGCAACTTGCCTTTCTCAATTATATCATGAAAACAAAAGAGGTATTAAGGCTGGTTATGCTAAATACGAGACTTTCCCTATTTGGAATTTAGCATTAAAGGATCCTGTAAATATTGCATATGAAGCTGCAACTGCTGACCTACAAGATGTAAATATGATTGACCCATATCATCTTGAAGCTCATGGTGTTACAACAGTTAATTACAATCGTGATATTGAAATATTCCCTGTTGTAAAAGCAATGTTTGAAAAAATCTATGGTTCTTCTCCTTATGAATCACCAACAGATATGGGTGTAAATATGGCTGGTTATGCTATTTCAGACCATACAGTTACTGATAAAGCATCATGTGATGAAATAATTAGAAGATATTTTGATGCAAAAGTTCAATTCAGATTAGGTAGATTTAGTGAAGAAGCTGTAAATAAGATTGAAATTTTAATGAAACAATTAAACATTTCAACTAATGATAGACCTTGTGTTAAAGCTGCAGCACATAAAAAGGAAATCACAGATGGTAATGAAGCTATGGCTTTAGAACTTGAAGATGGTAGAATTGTAGATGCAAAAACATCAGATTTATTAACAGCTCCTGCTGCACTTATTCTTAATACATTAAAAGCTTTAGCTGGACTTGATGATAAAGCATTATTATTACCAAGATCTGTTATAGAACCAGTTTCTAAAATGAAAATTAATAATTTACATAATCATAATCCAAGATTACATGCAGATGAAATTTTAATTGCCTTAGCAATTTCTGCAAATTCTAAATCTAATGAACAAGCTAAGCTTGCAATGGCACAGCTTCCAAATATGGCTCATTTACAAGCTCATTCTACTGTTATTCTACAGTTACAGGATGCTGAAGTATTTAAAAAGCTTAAGGTTGATGTTACTACTGAAGATACATCAAGAAAATCTAGATTATATGTAAAATAATTTATTAAAAGACTCAATTTTATGGTGTAAGTTACGTCATTTTGAGTCTTTTTTTATTTATTTTAAAAACTGAATACTTTGTATTCAAAAAAATATTGGCACTCTACTATTGAAAGTGCTAATTTTTGTGTTATAATATAGTTGTAGATGAAATTAGTACTACAAGAAAGGGTGATATTATGCAAAATTATGATCAAGAAAAAAACGAAAATGTATTAGAAAAATATGGTCGTGACGTTGTTTCTTTAGCTAGAGAAGGTAAAATAGATCCTGTAATCGGTAGAGATGAAGAAATTAGACGAATTATAAAAATATTATCTAGACGTACTAAAAATAACCCAGTGTTAATTGGTGAACCTGGTGTTGGTAAAACAGCTATCATTGAAGGATTAGCTCATAGAATAGTTGCAAATGACGTTCCTACTTCTTTACGTGATAAAACAATATTCGAATTAGATATGGGCGCATTAGTTGCAGGAGCTAAATTCCGTGGTGAATTTGAAGAAAGATTAAAAGCTGTATTAAATGAAATAAAAAAATCAGATGGTAAAATCATAATGTTTATTGATGAAATTCATTTAATTGTAGGCGCAGGTAAAGCCGATGGTGCACTTGATGCTGGAAATATGTTAAAGCCTATGCTTGCAAGAGGCGAATTACATTGTATTGGTGCTACTACTCTTAAGGAATATAAGGAATATATTGAAAAGGATTCCGCTTTGGAAAGAAGATTCCAAAAAGTTTTAGTTCAAGAACCAAGTGTTGAGGATACAATATCTATCTTAAGAGGTGTTAAAGAGAAATTTGAATTACACCATGGTGTTACAATCCAAGACAATGCAGTTGTTGCTGCTGCAACATTATCTAATAGATATATTCAAGATAGATTCTTACCAGATAAAGCAATTGATTTAATTGATGAAGCTTGTGCTTCTTGTCGTATGGAAATAGACTCAAAACCTGCTGAGTTAGACGACTTAGATAGACATATTGCACAATTAAAAATCGAACAAATGGCTTTAAGAAAGGAATCTGATTCTATTTCAAAATCAAGATTACAAGAAATCAACACTGAACTACAATCATTAGAAAATAAACAAGATGAATTAAATAAGAAATGGCAAAAAGAAAAGCTTGAAATACAAGCATATAAGGATATTAAAGCTGAAATGGAAAAAGCCAAATTTGATCTAGATAAGGCATTTAATGAAGGCAATTATAAAAAAGCTTCAGAATTACAATATTCTACTATTCCTAATCTACAAAAGAAAATTGATGAATATCAAGCAAAATCTAAAGATGATCATCTTCTATCTGAATCAGTTACTGAAGAAGATATTGCAGAAGTTGTATCTAAATGGACTAATATTCCTATCTCTAAGCTTATGCAAGGTGAAAGAGAAAAGATTCTAAATCTTTCTAATGTATTAAAGAGCAGAGTAATAGGTCAAGATGATGCGGTTGAATTAGTATCAAATGCTATTATAAGACAGCGTGCAGGAATAAAAGATGAAACAAAACCAATTGGTTCATTCCTATTCTTAGGTCCAACAGGCGTAGGTAAGACTGAACTTGCAAAAGCATTAGCTGATGCTTTATTTGATTCAGAATCTCATATTATAAGACTAGATATGTCTGAATATATGGAACAATATTCAGTATCTAAGTTAATTGGTTCTGCACCAGGATATGTTGGATATGAAGAAGGTGGACAATTAACCGAAAAAGTAAGACGTTCTCCTTATTCTATTGTTTTATTTGATGAAATTGAAAAAGCTCATCCTGATGTATTCAATATATTATTACAAATATTAGATGATGGTAGATTAACTGATTCTCAAGGAAGAACAGTTGATTTCAAAAATACAATTATAATCATGACATCAAATATTGGTTCTTCTATTCTATTATCTAATGATAGTGATAAGGAAGAACAAATAGATAGATTATTAAAATCATCATTTAAGCCTGAATTCTTAAATAGAATTGATGAAATAATTAGATTTAATCCATTAGGAAAGAATGTTCAATTACAAATTGTTAATAAGATGTTAAAAGAATTAAATATGAGACTTATTTCACAAGGATTAGACATATATTTTGCAGATTCTTTAAAGAAATGGATATTAGATTCATCATATGATGAAGAATTTGGAGCAAGACCTATTCATAGATTTATTACTAAAACAGTTGAAACATTTATTGCAACAGAAATAATATCAGGTCATCTAAAGCCACAAACTCCATATGTATGTGATGTAGTAGATAATAAAATAAGAATTATTAATAGATAATAGAAGGGGCTGTTAAGAAACTAAAAATCTTAACAGCTTCTTTTTTGGTCTATTTACACCAATAACAACTACGTTGTTAAGAAACTTTAATAAAAAAAATTAAAAAGGCTGCTAGAAACTATTTGAGTTTCTTAACAGCCACTTTACATTTAAAAACTATAACTTCTTTTACTTCTTTTCTGTATTAGATACTTCTTTTGCTTGATTTGAAGCTTTACCATTTTCGATAAGCTTTCCTCCTAAATATCCAGCAAGTAAAGACTTAATATCTAATCCTGTTGCCTTCTCTAAACCTGAGAAAATTTGAGTACCATTCTTTGTGATTTCCTCATTAAGCTTAGCAGTATTGCCTTCACCATACATTGTAATAGAATCAATATGTGATAATGCTTCTGCCATAGGCTTAGAGTATGCTTCAACAACCTTTGGTAATACATCAGAATCTAAGATTAACTGTAATGTTGCAGCTTCACCATATTGTTTCATAGCTTCTGCTTTCTTTAAAATAGCTTCTGCCTCTGCTTCACCCTTTGCCTTAATACCTTCAGCTTCAGATAATGCAGCTTGCTTCTTAGCTTCTGCTTCAATTTTTAAAGCTTCAGCTGCTTTTTGCTTTGCAACCTTATCAGCTTCTGCCTGAATCTTAATCATTTCTGCTTGCTGTTCAAGTTCGAACTTCTTAGCTTCAGCTGCCTTTTGACGAGAATATAGATCAGCATCAGCTTCCATTTGAGCCTTATACTTTTCAGCATCAGCCTTCTTATTAATTTCAGCTTGTAATTGACGCTCTCTTAATTCAACTTCCTTATTACCTAAATCAACTTCTCTTTCTCTCTTAGCAATTGCTGCATTAACTTGTGCAATGTTAATTTCAGTTTGTCTTTTTTGTTGTTCAATTGCATATGCTGCATCTGCAACAGCCTTTGCAGTATCAGTCTTTTGCTTTAAAGCTGATTGCTGTAATGATAATTCAGTATTTTGCTGTAAAATCTTTGTATTTGCTTCAACCTTGCTCTTATTTGCAATTTCATTTGCTTCAGATTGTGCAATAATAACATCTCTTTCAGCTTGTGCTTTTGCAATTGAAGCTTGTTTTGCAATATTTGCAATATTTTCAGCACCTAAATTATTAATAACATTATCGTTATCATTGAAGTTTTGGATATTGAAGTTGATTAATTCAATACCAAGCTTTGCCATGTCAGGTACTACATTATTTGCAACTTGTGTTGCAACATTTTGTCTATCTCTTACTAATTCTTGAATTGAAACTGTACCAATAATTTCACGTAAGTTACCTTGTAATACTTGTTGTACTTGTGCTCCACGATCCTTCTCGCTTATGCATAATAATGTTTGAAATGCTCTTTCAAGAATTTCAGGCTTATCTGAAATCTTTAAGTTTGCAACTGCATCAACAGTAATATTTACGTAATCTTTTGTAGGAATAGCTTCGTTAGTTCTAACATCTACTTGGAATGCTTTTAGATGAACTTTATCCTTTCTTTGGAAGAAAGGTAATCTATATCCTGCCTTACCAATTAAAATTTTCTTTTTACCTAAACCAGAAATCATTATAGCTTCATCTGGACCAGCTTTTGTATATCCTGCTGCAAATAAAATTAAAAGTATTAATACAACAGCTCCGATACCTAAAAATATAAATACATATTCCATAACTAAATCCTCCTCCTAAAAATAAAATCAATGGAAATACTTATCTTTTAAACTTACTGCTATATAAATGTTCCATTTATATAACCTCCATAAAAATTTCTTTTATTAGCCACCCCCTAATATCTTTCTAATAAAAAGAAAAAGACTTCAAACCGAATGTTAAAAGTCTCAGATTTTAAAATAAGTCCGAGTATAAACTGTATTGACGAACTTATTCCATATTATGGTTCTTACTCCCTTTTAGGTATCTATCATTTCTTTTTACATCTATATATTAATACCAAAAAAATGGGTTGTCAATAAAAATCGTACCAAAAAAGTACGATTTATACATTTAGCAATAATGCCATTAATGGGATAGTTATAAAAGAAACTAAAGTAGTTAATAAAACAGTATTTGCGGACAATTCTTCTTCCTTATGATGCATTTCTGCAAGATTTAAAACTATCGCAGCACAAGGTGTTGCAGATAATATCAAAATAGATGCTTTAAAAGAATAATTCAAGAAAGGAATGTATCTAACGGTAAAATAACAAAATGCCGGGAAAATAATCATTTTTGTTAATATAGTCAAATATACAAAAGGTCTTTTAAATAATTTCAAGAAATCTACTGTTGCAAGTCTAACACCTAAAACAATCATACATATTGGTGTTGTAGTTTTACCAAGTAATGCTATCGCATCAAATAAAGCCTTACCAAATATAATTGGTGTTTCATCAGTACCTTTAATTCTATAAAATCCTGTAAAATATAATATTAACGCAATTACAAGTCCTATAACACTAGGATTAATTAAAGCTTCTTTAACTGACATATATTTCTTTTCTAAAGTTAACGCATAAACACCAAAAGTAAAAACAATTATATTCATACTACAAACATATAAACAAGAATATACAGAAACTATAGGATCAGATACTAGCATAGATACTAAAGGTAATCCAAAATATCCAACATTTCCCATTACAGAACCAATTGTAAATATTCTATATTTTGCATCACTTATTCTATTTTTAAATATCAAAAATAAAACCAATATGAACAAAGCTTGAAGTAATAAGGATATCGCAAAGAATATTCCCATATTCTTAAAATCTTCCCACTTAAATTCACCCATTCCAATAAATGATGAAACTATCATACATGGTCCACATATATATACTAATATTCTAGATAAAGTTGCCAAATGATTAGCTGATTCCTTCTTCCATTTGCATAATATAAACCCAGGTATTATAAATAATAAAGTTATAATAACTTGTGTTAATGATGTTATAAACACATTAAAATCCATAATAAAACCTCAAAAAAATAAGCCTCTTAATAGAGGCTCATAAATTAAAACATTCTTACTGCACCAGCAACTGCAAGTACTGCAAAAACTATAAATAAAACAATAAATACAATTTTAACAGTTTTATTCCATTTTGCATTAACTAGCCAAATGAATCCTGCTATTACTGCACATACAATTAATAAAATGTGACAAATACCTTGTAATGTTTTTAATACATCACTTGAAATGTTTAAAAGACCTAATAAGAAAATAGTTCCTCCAAGCATTAATGAAACGAATGCTATTAAACCAATAATCCAAAATAATGTCACTTTTGTAGAGCTACTAACTTTAGACATAACAATCGATTTCTCCTTTCGCAAAATAACACATTTATTATATCACAAAAGTACGAAAAGAGTATATTTAGTTTATCGTTTTCTTATAACTCTCATTTTTGCTGAATGACTTCTATTATTTTCGTCTAATTCAGCATCAGAAGGTAGAATAGGCTTTCTTGTAATAAGCTCAAATGGAGCTTCTTCAGTTATAATTACAGGAAGACCCTCTGGAATATCTAATGTTGTTCTATCCCTAAATACCTTCTTACATATTCTATCTTCTAAAGAATGGAATGTAATAACAACTGCATAACCATCAGGATTAAGCATATCTAATGCGTCATTAATTGATACTTCAAATACTCTTAATTCATCATTAACAGCAATTCTTAATGCTTGGAATGTCTGCTTTGCAGGATGTCCTTTTTTATGTAATACCTTTTGAGGTAATGACTGTTTAATTACATTAACCAAATCAAAGGTAGTTTCAATTGGTTTAACTTGACGTGCTTTTTCAATACCTCTTGCAATAAGCTTTGCGTTTGGCTCCTCACCATAATCATATAATATCTTCATAATATCATTAAATGAATAATTATTAACAATATCATATGCATTTAATTCACCATCTTGATTCATTCTCATATCAAGTGGTGCATCATAATTATATGAAAATCCTCTTTCAGGTATATCAAGTTGAAATGAAGATACTCCTAAATCATATAATACTCCATCAATTTTAGTAACTCCAAGTTCATTAAGTTTCTTCTTTATATCTTTAAAATTTGCCTTTATAAAAGTATAGTTTTGTGAAATAGGGTCTAATACCTCTTTAGATCTTTGGAATGCATAATCATCCTGGTCAAAACAGTAAAGATGACCTGTAGTAAGTCTTTTTAGTATTTCACTAGAATGACCACCACCGCCTAAAGTACAATCAACATATATACCATCTGGCTTAATATTTAAATTATTAATTGCTTCACTTTTTAATACACTATAATGCTTGTACATAAATCCTCCTTACTATTACCTTAAATAGAAAATAGAGACCCCAGGTCTCTATTTCTATGAATAATTATTCGTTGTCTGCTGATTCTTCCTTCTTAGCAACAACCTGCTTACCCTTGTAATATCCACAGTTAGAGCATACTCTATGAGCTAGAGTTAATTCTCCACATGAAGGACAAGTAATCATACCAGGTACGTTAAGTGCTAAGTGAGATCTTCTCATTCTCTTCTTCATTTTAGAAGTTCTTCTGAAAGGTACTGCCATTATTCACACCTCCTATAATAAATCCTTTAATGAGGCAAATGCTGGATTAACATGGTCATCTTCCTTACTATCTTCTTCCACATCATTAATTTCAATATCTGAATTTGTAATAGACATAGGCTTGTTACAAAGGATATTTGTTATAATGGCTTCCTTTGTATCTAAGGTAATACCTTCAATTAAGAATGCATCATCCTCATCTTCATTAGTACTAAATACTTCTGAAGCACTAACCTTTATCGGATATTCAATTTCTTCTAAAGTGATTGAATCACTTAAGACTAAATTGCAATCGATTGAAAAATCGATTCGGTAAGAATCATCCCCACGATTATAGATGGTCTCAGTCACATGGGTAGATAATACTTTAAGGATATCCTCAAGTCCATTCAAATCAGAAGATAAGTCAATATCCTCACTGAATTGATATGGCATTGATAATTTTCTAAGCTGAGCTATGGTAAACTTCACTTAAAATCACCTCAACAATGTAAATTATACTTATTTATATTTGTAAAGTCAAGATAATATTTATAATATTAAAGTTCATTTGTAAAGACATTTTATTGAATTTAGAAATTAATTAAATTTTAATTCTAAATCAACTAAACCATCATAAAAATCATCTTCATGTGTAACTAAAATTACAGAACCAGGAAATTCAGAAATTGCTTCATAAAGCTCCCCTTTAGATGCCATATCTAAATGATTAGTTGGTTCATCAAATACCAAGATATTAGACTTTTTCATAGTCATTAACGCAAGTCTTACCTTAGTTTGTTCACCACCTGATAAAGTATTCATAGGTTTTGTTACAATATCACCTTTTAAGCCTACTTGTGCAAGTATACTTCTTAATTCTTGATCAGTTTTTAAATGATAAAAATATCTTAAATAAGATATAGGTGTTTCTTCTTTTTTATATTCCTCTTCCTGTTTAAAATAATTAATAACACCACTTGGATTCCATTTATAATTACCTGATATAGGCTTAATTATATCTAAAATAGTTTTTAGAATGGTTGATTTACCAACACCATTGTGTCCTAAAATAACTACTTTTTGATTTTGACCAAGTAAGAAATTTAAATGTTCTAAAACAGGTTTGTTATTATATCCTACAGTCAAATCATTTAATACTAAAACCTCTTGTCCAAGTTGACCTGAATATGGGAATTTAATATGCATAGGCTCATGATTTTTTGGCTTTTCAATTCTATCTAATCTATCTAAAAGCTTACGTCTTGATTGTGCACGTTTTGTTGTAGTTGCACGAACAATATTCTTATTTATAAATTCTTCAGTTCTTTTAATATATTCTTGTTGTTTATTATAAGCCTTTAAATAATTATCATCTCTTATTTCTTTTTCTAATAAGTAATGATCATAATCCATATTGTATCTAGTCATAACATTATTAGATAGATTGTATACTGTTTTTGCGATAGAACGGATAAAATCCTCATCATGACTAATAACAACAAATGACTTATTATATCCATTTAAATATGATTTTAACCACTCTATTTGTGCTTGATCTAAGAAGTTTGTTGGTTCATCCATTAATAACACATCTGGATTTTGTAATAAAAGCTTTGCAAGATAAACCTTTTCTCTTTGACCACCCGATAATTCTTTAAGCTTAGTATCAAGTCCAAAGCCAGTAATACCAAGTCCATTAGTCATATTACCAAGAGTTGAATTCATTGCGTAAAAATTAGCTTTCTCTAGTTCTTCTTGAATTGCATTTGCATAATTTAGATACTTATCATATTCATATTCCTTACAAGTACCTAACATATCATAATACTCATTCATTTTCTTTTCTTTTTCAATTAAAGGTTTAAAAACTTCTTCTAAATATTCAATAATAGTAATATCAGTTTTAACCTTTAAATGCTGATCTAAATATCCAAATGTTGTATTAGGAAGCCAAACAATTTCTCCCTTATCTGGTATTAAATTTTTACAAATAAGATTCATAAATGTTGATTTACCAGCACCATTATCACCAACTATAACAATATGGTCATGATCAAAAACTCTAAATTCTACATCATTAAAAAGTTCTTTATCAGCATACTTGAATCTTAAATTTTTAACTTCTAATAAGCCCATATTATACTTCCTTTAAAAAAGCCTAGCACTTAAGCTAGGCTTATACTATGGTTATTTTACTTTAATTCCTTATTCTTTTCAAGAATTAGGTTGATGAATTCATCAATTGTAACAGTTTTTTGTTCTTGCTTACCATATTCACGATAAGTAACTGTATTAGATTGAACTTCCTTATCACCAACAACAAGTTGATATGGAATCTTTGAAGTTTGAGCTTCACGGATCTTATATCCTAGCTTTTCATCACGATAATCTACTTCATATCTAATGCCAGCTTTTCTTAAAGCAAATGCTAAATTATCAGAGAATTCCTTATGATAATCAAGGTTAACTGGAATAATCTTAACCTGTGTAGGTGCAAGCCAAACTGGTAATACACCCTTAGTTTCTTCCAATAAGAATGCAACGAAACGGTCCATTGAACCTAAGATTGCTCTATGAATAACAACAGGTCTAACCTTTTCCTTATTTTCATTAACATAAGTTAATTCAAATCTTTCAGGTAATTGATAATCTAATTGTACTGTTGATAAAGTAACATCATGACCAATTGAAGACTTAACCTGTACATCAATTTTTGGTCCATAGAATGCAGCTTCACCTTCAGCTTCATAATAATTAACACCTAATTCATTTAAGATTTCTCTTAATTCAGCTTCACTCTTAGTCCATAAGTTATCATTTCCGAAATACTTTTCAGTATTCTTAGGATCTCTTAATGATAAACGGAATGTATAATTCTTAAATCCAAAATCATTATAAACATCAAGGATTAGCTTAACAACACCTTTAACTTCTTGCTTAATCTGATCTGGACGACAGAAAATATGAGAGTCATTTTGAGAGAATGCACGTGTTCTTTCAATACCAGTTAAAGCTCCTGATGCTTCAAAACGGAAGTCGTTTGCAATTTCAGCAATACGAACTGGTAAATCTCTATATGAATGAAGCTTTGAACGGAACATAACCATGTGATGAGGGCAGTTCATTGGTCTTAATACATATGCTTCATCATCAACTTCCATTGCAGGGAACATATCATCCTTATAATGATCCCAGTGACC
>CACZRY010000190.1 GCA_902783745.1 uncultured Erysipelotrichaceae bacterium | reverse complement strand
CATCTATACCTTTTGCGGCTGAAACTAAACATACCTCAGCTCTTACTGTCATTGCAGCACCACATCTTAATGAATCTTTTGTTGTGTTACCTGTAATACGAGAACCAAATGATGCACCAACGAATTTACCAACTATAGCGGCAATTACAAGGCACATACCTACCGCAAAGAATTGTAAGAAGCCCATACCATATTCGGATGTGAATTTAACATCCTCTAAAGTAGTTAAACCTATTTTCGCAAAGAATACTGGTGTGAATAAGATATATGAAATAATATCTGTACGTCTACCAATATATTGAGTAGATGACATATTTGCTAAAATTAATCCAGCAAAATAAGCACCTGTAATATCTGCAATACCAAACATCCATTCTGAGAAGAATGCGATTAGGAAGCAGAATGCTAAAGAATAGATTGGAATTCTTCTATGATGAGGATTTTTTCTTTCTATTCTTTTGAATATCTTTTTAACTAAGAATCCTAAGCCTAAAATAAAAGCGAAGAATAAGATAGTAGATAAGATAACTCCAAATACACCCATAAATTGGAATGCATTTACTAAAATACCATTACCGTTAAATAAATTAACAGCTGCAGAAGTACCATCACCCTTTTTAGCAAGTGATAATACAATTGACAAAATAATAACTCCAATTACATCATCTAGGATAGCTGCAGATACAATTGTTGTACCAATTTTAGAATTAAGCTTACCTAATTCCTTCATTGTTTGGACTGTTACTGAAACAGATGTTGCAGTAAGGATTGTACCATAGAATATCCAGCTCCAATAATTTTTAACGTATAAGTCATCACCATTTGCATCTGTTATAAATGCTACTTCGCCATTCCAATCAAATTTATTGAATGCCGCAACAACAAATATACCTAATATCATAACTAATACTACATCTAGCACAGTTATAACAAGTGCTGATACACCTGTTCTTTTAACTTGATTTAAATCAGTACCAAGACCAGCACTGAACAAGATTAAAACAACACCTATTTCAGCAACGAATTTAACACCAGATACACCTGAATCAGTTAAAAAATTATCTTTAACTTGAGGTATGAATCTTAAAGCGCCTAATATTAATCCTGTAAGTAGTAATGCAACTACTTGAGGTAATCCAACCTTTTTAGCACCAAGGCCCATAAGTTTAGACATACCCAATATTAAGGCTAAGAAAATTAAGATATCAACAACCTTAAATGAAGACGATTGAAGAAAGGTCAAAAATGACATATTTTTTCATCTCCTATATTTAATTTACAAATATTGTTATATCACTTTACATGTTTATCTTCAAGGAAAAATTATGTTTTTAACTCTTTATTTTAAATTTATAATTTAAGTATAATTTAAGTTACTATTATATATTAAATGTGAATTAACTTTTAATTAAAATGTAAAAATGCTATAATTGAAGAAAAAGTTAGAAAAGTAAATATGAGTTTTTAGGAGGTAGCTATGAAAATATTATTAGTAGAAGATGATCAAGAATTATCAAATGTTGTTACTAAGATTTTAAAGCATGATAATTATGATGTTAATAATGCATATGATGGAGAAGAAGCAATTGATTATGTTAAAAATTATAGCTATGATTTAATCATAATGGATGTAATGATGCCAAAATTAAATGGGCTTGATGCAACTAAAAAAATAAGAAGTATGGGAATACCTACACCAATTATCCTACTTACTGCAAAATCCTTACTTGATGATAAAGTAAATGGACTTGATGCAGGTGCAGATGACTATTTAACTAAGCCTTTCCAAATGAAAGAGCTTCTTGCAAGAATTAGAGCTTTATTAAGACGTGGTAATTTAGTTGCAAGTGAAGGATTTGGTGATTTTACACTAGACCCTAATACATTTGAAATTGCACATGATGGTAAAAGCTATAGATTAACAGGAAAAGAATATAAGCTTATGGAATTATTCATAAGAAATTCTAATATTTTCTTATCAACAGAAAGAATATTAGAAAGTATTTGGGAATATGATAGTGATGTTGATATTTCTGTTGTATGGGTATTTATATCATCATTAAGAAAGCATCTTGAACGAATTGGTTCTAATGTAACAATTAAGGTTTCAAGAGGTGTTGGATATAGATTAGAGGAAAATAAAAAATGATTAAAAGGTTACGAATTAAATTTATAGCAATAGCGTTTCTTGCGGTATTAGTTATACTTGGTTTAATAGTAACAATAATAAATGTATATAACTATTCTAAAATTAGAAATGAAGCTGATTCTAGACTTCAGGAATTATATGATGGTGGTGGCACTTATGCATATAATAGATCAAGATGGAATGTAGTATCAAACGAAACAGGATATCAAACCGGTCAAACTGTTTATACATCTACCTTATGGAATATGATAGGTTATGAAAGAGAAATTGTAGAACCAGCCTTTAATCCTGGATCTGATCCTTTTGCTAATAAGAATAAGGATGATATCCAAAGAAGTATTTATGTAACATTTATTAGGGTTAAAGCTAATAATACATTATATAGACAAACATCTTCACAAAATTTAACTGAAGAATCTATGTTTAATATGTATAAAGCAGTTATTAATTCAAATAATCAAAAGGGATATGTTGATACAAATTATAGATATTTATCATTAACAAATGATGAAGGTGATGAATTTGTATTAATGATGGATTATTCTGTACAAATTAGTAACGCAAGGAATTTCTTGGTTGCATCTCTTTTAATTTCAGCATCAGGACTTTTAGCATTCCTTGCATCAATTATTATTGCGTCATACTTTATTTTTAGACCAGTTGAAGAATCATATGTTAAACAAAAAAGATTTATTGCGAATGCCGCACACGAATTAAAAACACCATTAACTATTATTTCTGCAAATAATGAGGTTGAAGAATTAATTGTTGGTAAAAATGAACAAACAGAGGCAATAAACAAGCAGGTTTTAAAGCTTACAGGTATGGTTAATAGCTTAACAAAGCTTGCGTTATTAGAAGAAAATTACAAGCTTGAAAAAACAGAAAAATTTTCACTTGATGATGCAGTTATTGATGTTTATAAAACATATGAACAAAAATTAAAAGAAAGACATTTAATCCTAAGGGATAATGTTGCGAAAGATGTTATTTATGATGGTGATGAGGGCTTAATTAGAGTATTAGTATCAATTCTAATTGATAACGCATTTAAGTATTCATTAACATTTATAGAAGTATCTTTAAAAAAGGATAATGATAAAATTATTCTTGAGGTTTCAAATGATTCATCTGATTTAGAGGATGGAATGCATCCTGAATTATTTGAAAGATTTTATAGAACAAATGAAAAGCGTGCATCAAATATTCAAGGCTCAGGTATAGGTTTATCTATTGCGAAAGAAATAGTTATGTTACACAAAGGTAAAATTATTGCTGAAGCTTTAAAAGGTGTATATAAGATTAAGGTGATATTGTAATGAACGAGTTAAAAATTAATGGAATATATAAGCATTTTAAGGGAGATTATTATTTAGTTGAAGGAGTATGCTTTGACTCTGAAACTAAAGAAGAAATGGTATTATATAGAAGACTTTATGGTGATGGTAGCTTATGGGTTAGACCAAAGGGCATGTTTTTAAGCGAGGTTGACCATAATAAATATCCTAGTGTAAAACAAAAATACCGTTTTGAATTACAAAAAATAGAATCTAAGGCAAAGGATTTTAAGTAATGGATGATTTTATAGAAATTAATTCATTAATTTCATTACTTACATCATCAGAAAATCCCTTATCTGCGAATGTATTTTTCATTAAAGGTAAGAATAAAACTTATATATTTGATGTAGGCTCTAACCTACGTTCAAAAGAATTAATTAATAATATTAAATCAAAAGCAATAATCATTTCTCATTTTCATCAAGACCA
Source organism: uncultured Erysipelotrichaceae bacterium (assembly GCA_902783745.1). Classification (GTDB taxonomy): domain Bacteria; phylum Bacillota_I; class Bacilli_A; order Acholeplasmatales; family Anaeroplasmataceae; genus Anaeroplasma. The sequence goes on along the minus strand of CACZRY010000190.1, from coordinate 3,612 downwards.
TTTTAAAAATATAAGTGAAATAAATATAGATGATAAAAATCTATATTTAGGAAATTATTCATATAAAGTTTTAGGTCATGGTACTTTAGTTGATAAAATTATAGAATTTAATGATGGAATTAATATTCAAATAATTCCATTACCAAATAGTCATTCTAAAGGAGCTTTAGCATTGCTTATCGATAATGCATTTCTTTTAGTAGGAGATGCATTAGAAGGGTCTAAGGATGGATATAATGTATCATTATTATTTGATGAGATTAAATTATTAAGAGAACTTGATTATACATATATTATTGCATCTCATGATTCAATAATAAGACCTAAGGATGATGTTATTAAATATTTAGAAGATATTTATTCTAAAAGAGTAAAAAGCGTTCCATATATATCATATGATTTATTATAAAATTGGTGCTTAATAGCACCATTTTTTATATATTTATAGTTAACTATAAATTAATTTTGGTAAAATATAAATTATATGGTATAATACCTTTAAAGATACTATTTATAAAAAAGAGGGAGGTGTAATTTATGGCTGATGTTATGATGGATAAGCTTTTAGCTGTTACAAATCAGTTATTAGACTTAGGTAAAAGAAACAGACTTTTAAATTACAGAGACCAAGGTATGAAAACTTTGGCAATCCTAAATAAGAATATAGAAGAAATATTCCGTGCTGTTAAGGGTGCAAGAGATGTTGAAATTTTTAATACAGATCAAGCATTAACTAATTATCACAATGAACAAGAACAAAATAATCCAAATGATAATACATTACAGTATGAATTTGATTTGGTATATTCTATTTGTAGAAAGCTTTTAGATAGAAGACAAATTCTATGTTATAAGAAAAGCTATACTTTACAAAAAACTTTAAAATCATTATATAAAGAATTTACATCTTCATTAAAGGAAAAAGGTATGAACTCTTTATATATTTCTTTTGGTTTTATTCATTATTTTGAAGAAGGAGAAGAATTTCTTGCTCCATTATTATTAATACCAATTGAAATGGATCCTGAATCTGGAGATAATTATATAATTAGACAATATGAAGATGATATTATGGTTAATCCAACTTTTAATTATTATCTTAATTCATTATATCATGTTAATATTCCAAGATATGATGATGAAGCATATGGTACATATCTAGATAAGGTTAAAGCAATTTTACCTGAAGGTATGTTTTTTGAGGATGCTTGTGCAATAGGTATTTACTCATTCTATAAGATGAGTATGTATACTGATATTATGAACAATAAGGAAAAGGTATTATCAAATAATAATATTAGAATATTATTAGGTGATGAAACAGCTAAATCCTTAGAAACACAAGAAAATCAAAATATTTATCCAGTTGTAAACTGTGACTCATCACAGTTAGGTGCAATCCAAATGGCGGCGAATGGGAAATCATTTTGTTTGCAAGGACCTCCTGGTTCTGGTAAGAGTCAAACTATTACAAATATTATTGCGTCTCTTTTAGGACAAGGAAAAAAGATTCTATTCGTATCTGAAAAGATATCTGCCTTAAATGTCGTTTTCGATAACTTAAGAAGAGTTAAATTATCAGATTTTGCGATAGAATTACACTCAAATAAGGCAAACAAGCTAGAATTTATTAATAACTTATATGAAACAGCTATTGCGCCAAAATATGATATTGACTTAAAGACAACATTCCTTGATGCTAAATATTCATTCTTAAAAGCGAACTTAAGCTCATATGAAAGAGTATTACATGAGAATATATCATCTATTGGTATTAGTTTAGTTGATTTATATGAATTATATTTAAATTTAACAAAAGAACCATTAGAAAATTTTAATATTGAAATTGCTAATTTTAACCTATTTGACTTAGAAGAAAATGTTGGTTATTTTGAGGATTATGCAAGATTTGCAAGAAAGATTGGATATGATTATAGAGATTCAACTTTCTATAATTTAAATAAGATTGAAGAAAATTATGCATTATATTCTTTAAATAAAGATTTAGAGGCATCTATTTATTTTACAAATGGTTTATTAAAAACAGAACCTTTAACATCTCCATTTAGAGAATTAGGATATGAAAATATCTTACAATCATATAAGGTTGTTGATTATTTAATTAAGCTTACAGAAATTAAGGATTTCCGTCCTTTCTATTTAAATAGAAAAACACGTGAAAGAGTAATAAGCTTAATTAATAAATATTATTCTATATCTAAGCTTTTAAAGCGTGATGCATTAGCATTATATAATAAAGATGTATTAAAAGAGAATTTAGATGAGGTTATATCTAAATTAAAGAATGGATTAGAATTTAAGAATAAGAATGACTTAAAGGAAGGCTATAAGCTTGCTTTAAAATATAGATTAAAGAAGGAAAAGCCTGAAGTTATATTACCTGAAATTCAAGAAATAAATGCATTAAAGAAGAATCTATATATTGTTAAAGAATTAACTGCTTCATTAAGTCAAATTTTTGGTGATTTAAAGAGTGTAGATTTAAAAGCTATTATTTTAGAAATTTCTAAATTAAATGATATGCCAGATATTGATATTTCAAAGGAAGGCTTTGAAATGTTACAAAAAGCTTTAATTGATACTGGTGTTGATTTCCATTTAATGAAGGAATATGAAAAGAATGTAGAATCAATTTTAAGAATATTTAATTTATCTAAATTTGACCTACATAGAGAGCCTGTTAAGGCATGTTATGATAAATTAAAAGAAATATCAGATGCTAAAGAGCTTGTTACAGCTTATGCATCTATGACTAAGACTGTTGAAAATTTAAAGAGAGTTGATGCTTTGGATTTCTTAAATGAATACTTAGATAGAAAACTTCCTTTAGATGATATAGCTGAGGTTTATAGAGCAACATTCATTAAGAAAAAGATTGATGATGTTATTGCATCAAGTGATTTATTATCACATTTCCAAGCATTCCAAGAAGACAAGATTGTTGCTGACTTTAGAGAACTTGATGAAGATATTTATTCTATTAATCGTGACTATATTATTTCAGTATTATCTAAGAAAAGACCGGATGCTGAGGTACTAGAAGGTTCTGAATTTAAGGTTTTAACACGTGAGCATGAAAAGAAGAGAAGACAAATGCCAATTAGAAGCTTACTTGAAAAGATCTTCGATTTAGTATTAGATATTAAGCCAGTATTCTTAATGTCACCACTATCTGTATCTACATATCTAGATTCAAGAAAAGATATATTTGACTGCGTTGTATTCGATGAAGCATCACAGATTTTCGCATCAGACGCATTAGGTTCTATTTATAGAGCAAAGCAATGTATCATCATTGGTGATACTAAGCAAATGCCACCTACAAACTTCTTCCATGCATCAGTTGGTGAAGAAGCAGATGAGGAAGAGGATGAAAAGGAATATGACCTTGAATCAGTTCTTGATAAGGCTACACAAATGTTTGAAACAACATCATTAAAGTGGCATTATAGATCAAGAAGTGAGGAATTAATTACTTTCTCTAATAATAATTTCTATAATTCAAGCTTAATTTCAGTTCCACAATCTAAGGAACACGAAAAGGGATTTGGTGTAGATTTCTATTATGTTAAAAATGGTATTTATGATATG
>CACZRY010000189.1 GCA_902783745.1 uncultured Erysipelotrichaceae bacterium | reverse complement strand
TTTTTGATGACCCTTTAGGGTCGTCGAAAGGTAGAAGCCCTTATAGGGGAGCGTAAAAACCGCACGTTTGACGTGCGGATTGTTATTTTGAATAATTTTTTTAATTATTCATAATCTTTATAATAAGCAAAAAAAATATTATAAAAATATAATTTAATTAGATTGAAAAAAAAGGGTTTATAAGTTAAAATTAATATACGATATTACCGAAATTTTCCAGGAAGAAGTGTGATGTTTTATGATTTTTGATGAATTAGATGAATTGGAGGCTGCAAAAACCAAAATAAAAGTCATTGGTGTTGGTGGTGCTGGTAAGAACGCAATCGACCATATGATTGATAATGAGGTTAGAGGAGTAGAATTCTATGCTGTTAATACAGATGCAACAGATTTAAGAGTTTCTAAGGCTCCACATAAATTATTAATAGGAAAAACTAAGACTCATGGTCAAGGTGCTGGTGCAAACCCAGATGTTGGACGTGAGGCTGCAGAAGAATCAATAGATGATATTCATGAGATGATTGGGGATGCTCAAATGGTTTTCATCACTTGTGGTATGGGTGGTGGAACAGGTACAGGTGCCGCTCCTGTTATTGCAAGAATTGCAAGAGAACATGAATGCTTAACTGTAGGTGTTTGTACAAAACCATTTAATTTTGAAGGTCCAACTCGTATGGAAAATGCTGTTGTTGGTCTTGAGGAATTAAGAGAGCATGTAGATACATTAATCGTTATTCCAAATCAACGTTTATTATCTTTAGTAGATGTTCACACTTCAGTATTAAAAGCATTCCGTGAAGCAGATAATGTCTTAAGACAAGCTGTTCAAGGTGTTGCTGATATTATTACTGTACCAGGATTAATCAACGTAGACTTTGCCGATATTAAGTCAGTTATGACAGATGCAGGTACAGCCTTACTAGGTATTGGTGTTGGTCATGGTGAAAATAGAGCTGTTGAAGCTGCAAGAAATGCAATTCACAGTGCATTACTAGAAGTAACAATTGATGGTGCAACATCTGCAGTAGTTAATATTACTGCATCTCAGGATTTTACATTAAGAGAAGTTGATTTAGCTATTCAAGAAATTAGAAATAACTCAGGCAAGGATTTAAATATTATTTATGGTTCAGCTGTTAATAATGATTTAGGTGATGAAGTAGTTATTACTGTTATTGCGACAGGATACGAACTTAAAGCACGTAATAATGGTTATGATGATTTAGCTGAACAAATCTATCGTAATATGAGTGATAAGAACATCATTTATGATGGAATGAATGATATGCCAAAAGTTGACTTAGACGAGTCTGAACCTGAAGCTTCAGTTGCAAGCCAGGATAGAGTTGCAGAATTATTTGATTCTGGTCTTTCTAAGAAAGAAGAAAAGAGACGCGCTAAGGAAGAAGCAAAACAACGTAAGGAAGAAGAAAAGAGATTAAAGAAGGAAGAAAAACTTAGAGCTCAACAAATTAAAAATGAGCCTGAAAAAGCTCCTTTAAAGTCTGAATCAAAATCTTCTAAGCTTCCTGCTTGGTTACAAAGAAAATAAAAAAATAAAACACCCTTGGATTAATCCAAAGGTGTTTTTTACGCATTTATTCCATTTTATATAGCATAAACATGATTTATGCTTTCTTAGGCTTTTTAACTTTCTTAATATATTCTTTTCTTTCTTTTTCTATTTGTACAAGACTCTTATTGTAGTTTTGCATAATAGAATCAATTTGAGCCTTAGAACGTTTAAGTTTTATAGAATATTCATCAATTTCTTGTACTTTTTCTAAATCAACTTCTTTGTTTCTATCTTTTAATTCGAAAGAAGACATTAATATTCTACTTTTTACTGCATCAGGTAATCTCTTAATATCATTATCACGTTGTACAATATATTCTCTTAGTGCCACATCATAATTTTCTTTTTGCAATTCAGCATCTCTAAAATAATTCTTTCTATTAAACTTATATTGAGTATCTAGATTAGTAGTATATGTAATATAATCATTTTTAATATCTAATATGTTTTGATTAATTGCGTTTATTTCTCTATATAATTGAATTTCATTAGTTATTAATAAAGATTTAGTCTCTTTATTGCTTAATGCATATTGATTATCTAATCTCTTATTATATGTATTATATAAATGTTGAGTATTATTCTCTTTTTTTATTGCGATATTTAAATCTCTATTCTTAGAATTGAGTTCTTGAACGAATCTTTGGTTCTGATTCTTAAGGTTTTTATTGTTTTCAATCGCAAGTTCTTTAATAGAAGAAGAATATGCGCTATTAAGTGTATTTTCATCAGCTTTATGATATTTTAAAGTTTCTTTTTTGAATTCCTTAATCATTTTATATATATCAATGTTAATTGAATTTATATAGTTTTTAAGAGTAGAATATTTTTCAAATAATTCATTCTTATAATTATCAAAAGTTAAATCTATTCTATTAACTTGTTGGAATTTTTCATCTAATCCTTGTAAAATATTTTCAGATAAATCTATTACTATTTGATGTAACTTATACAATGAAATAGTATTATTCTTTTGCATAGTAGTGATGACTTTAATTTCATCCTCATGTCTTTGATTTAAATCTCTTAAATCATTAGTTAATCTCTTAATAGATTCGTTATAACCTTTTAATAACTTGTTCTTATTTGAAATATCCTTTTTTAAAGTTTGTATTTGCTTAGATAAATCTACTTTAGATGCAGATTTATCGTTTTTAATACCAAATAATAAGCTTTGAATGGTTTTATTTTCTTTAGATATTTCAAGCTTTAAATCATCAATACGTCTTATGGTATCATTAATATTATTATTAATTCTTAATGTTTCTTCATTAAAATGATCGTTTGTTGAATTAAAAGATGCTTCAAACTTAAATTCATTTTCGAATTTAATAGTTTGATCAATTAATTCAATCATTACTCTTTTATAATTAGTAATTGTTATTTTAGTGAATGCGAATATTTCTGCTTTGATTTTTCTAATAAAATTAGTTATAAATTCAAAATTAGATAATTCAGTTTTCTCATTATTTAATAATAAATTAACAATACTAACTATCGTGTTTTCAAGCGCGCTAAATATAAGAAGAAGTGTAGAAGTATAGTGATTAATATCTTTAATTTCATATGTAAATCTTTTCCTTAAAGTAGTATTAATCGCTTTTTCTTTTTTGAATGAGAATTCCTTAAATAATTTTCTTGATTCATATTGTTCTGAATTACCAAGAATAGAAATATTATTATTTATACTCATAATATTTAAATCAAGCATTATATTATTTGTATCTTTTTTACATTCATTTATTGCACGTCTTGCATCATTTTGTAGTTCGATTTTCTTTTGAGAATAATCAAATACAGAATTAGATATTTTAGTATAAATATCTAATTGTCTTTCGTTATATTCTAAAAGCTTTCTACATCTTTCAATATGTAATGCACCTGTGATTCTTAAATGCATTATCTCTTTATTATATCTTTTTAAAAGCATATCTTGGACTAATTCCTTAAGCTTTTTAGATGATTGGATTTCTAACTGACATTTTCTTTTTTCAGTTAATAATCTTTCATTATTTTTTAGATAAACTGCCTCAATTTCATCAGCTTTAGCTTCAAATTCAAATATCTTAATATTTGATTCGTGTCTTAGCCTATTGATTACTTTATTAACCTCAAATAAATCAAGTGATATTTCGTGTAATGATAATTGATCAGCTTGGTTATTTTTTTCCTGATAATATTTATTATCTTTTAATTCGTTTTCGTTATATTTTTTTATTGCAGCTTGTCTTTGTGCATCGTTTTTAGCTTTATTTATTTGGAATTCTAATACTTTTTTATTGAATTCATTTTCTAAAACTTTAATTTCATTTTGTGCTTGTTTTTTCTTATCAAGATAGTATTTATGATGAATATGTTTTATTTTTTTTAACTCATTTTTTTCTAAAGAAGAATTGTTTTTATAAAAGTTATGAAGCTTTTTTTCCTCTTCCTTATGATTTAAAAATAAATCATAATAATTATTTTCTAATGTTTCATTTGTCTTTTCGTTAAATAATTTTTTATCTTCATTAAACTTATTAATGAATTTTTCAGCATTAGTAATGAATTCCTTGTTAGAATCTTGAGCTTCCTTTAGATATACATTCTTTTTAGATTGACGCTCTTTTAGTAAAAACATTTGAGTTTGTTGATATTGCATCTTACTTTTATTTGACACTTTAGAATGTTCATTATTGATTTGCTTAATTTTATCGTTTAATTCAATAGAAAGTTTCTTTTTTTCTTCATTAACAATTCTTATATCAAGTGTATGCTTAAGACGTAATTCATCGAGTTCTTTATCGATTTCTTTTAATCTTTCGATATAATGATTTGCGATAGTATCTATTTGTCCAACAAATATTTTTTGATCTTCTTTATAAGTAGCTTCAACTTCAGCTAATTTTTTGAATGTATCATCGTTATAAGATTCAGCATCTTCAGCATAAGTATATTTAGCTTCACTATATTGATATGTGTATTTAGCGATATCATTTTTAGCATCATTTCTTAGCATATCAATATTTAGGTTAGAAGAATTAATGAATGTTTCTGTATCTAACATTAAATCATCGTTTTTATTTTTGTTAAAAACATATTCTTCTTTAATAGAATTCTTTTTAGAATCAATTTGAGCTTGAATATCTTGTGTCGCACGCGCAATTTTTTTCTGATATTCTTTATTTAATTCATTAACGTTTTTATTATGTATTATTAAATCATTTTGGAATGCGTTAGTATTTTGGTCTATTACTTTATTTAATCTATATAAAGTTTCGCATACTAAATGATAGTTTGATTCAGTAATTTCTCTTATGCTATCAATTAAAGAAGGAGTAATAGGAGAATTAGTATCTAGCCCATCATATGAATTGATTATTGACTGGATGCTTAAATTGAATTTATCTAAATCTGTTTCAAAGTCACTCATATATTCCCTCCTTTATGCATTAATTATATATATTATATAATTTTTTTTCATTTTAGTAAAGAAAAACGGCATTATTTAAGGGTTTAAATCACATATTTTTCAATAGGATTTCCTTTAAATTTTTACCATTATATGGTAATATATATTGTGGTGATTTGAAATGTATGGATATATTATAGGAACAATAACAAAAATTACTCCAAAATATATAATTATTGAAAACAATGGAATTGGTTATATTGTAATAGTACCAAATCCATATAATTATAAACTTGATACAATTTACACAATATATTTATATCAGCATGTAAAAGAAGATGCGATAGAATTATATGGTTTCTTATCTTGGGAGGAACATGATTTATTTTTAAAGCTTATCACTGTTTCTGGTATTGGTCCTAAGAGTGCATTATCTATACTTGCATCAGCAACTGTTTCTGAGGTTTATAGAGCAATTGAGGCAAGAGATGATAAATATTTAAAGAAATTCCCAGGCATTGGCCCTAAGGCTGCGCAACAAATTATCCTAGATTTAAAGGGTAAACTTGCAGAACCTGAGGTTTTAGTTAATAGATTAGATTCTAAATTAAATGATGTGTTAGATGCTTTAATGGCATTAGGATATTCTAAGAAGGAGGTAACAGGAATCTTAGCTAAGCTTGATAATACTAAGGATGTTTCAACTTTAGTAAAAGAAGCTTTAAGATTACTAGTGAAGTAGAATGGATAATGATGAAATTTTAGTAGATCCTAATGAGCATAAAACTGATGATATTGATGATTTAACTATAAGACCTAAAACATTAAATGAATATATAGGTCAATCTGAAGCTAAAGAGATGCTAGATGTTTATATTAAAGCAGCTTTAAAAAGAGATGAATCATTAGATCATGTCTTATTATATGGACCTCCAGGACTTGGTAAAACTACACTTGCTCAAATTATTGCAAATGAGCTTGGTGTAAATATTAAAACAGTATCAGGACCAGCAATTGAAAGAAGTGGAGATCTTGCGGCTATATTATCAACATTAGAAGAAGGAGATGTTCTATTTATTGATGAAATACATCGTCTTCCAAGATATGTTGAAGAAGTTTTATATAGTGCAATGGAAGATTATACACTAGACATAGTTGTTGGTAAGGATAGTCAGACAAGAACAATAAAAATTGACTTACCGCCATTTACCCTTGTAGGTGCAACAACTCGCTTTGGAGATTTAACTGCACCACTAAGAGATAGATTTGGTGTTGTATTAAGACTTGATTATTATACAATTGAAGATTTATCAAAAATAATTTTAAGAACATCAAAGGTACATAAAACTAATATTTCATCTGATGCAGTATTAGAGCTTGCAAAAAGAAGTCGTGGTACTCCTCGTATTGCAAATCGTCTATTCAGACGTGTACGTGATTTTGCGGATGTTAAAAATAATGGTGATATTACAATTGATGTATGTAAGGATGCCTTATCAAAGCTTGGAATTGATGAGGATGGTCTAGATTATACAGATTATAAATATTTAGGTGCAATTATTAATTCTTTTAACGGTGGACCTGTTGGATTAGAATCACTTGCGGCAACGATATCAGAAGAATCTTCTACTATAGAAGATGTATATGAGCCTTATTTATTACAAGAAGGTTATATCAAAAGAAGCCAAAGAGGAAGAATTGCAACTGAAAAAGCTTATAATAAGCTAGGAATAGATTTCTATAAGGGGATTTTTGCATAATGTTAAGAACAGATGATTATGATTATTATTTACCAGAAGAGCTTATAGCACAAACTCCATTAAATGATAGAAGTAGCTCAAGATTAATGGTATTAGATAGAAAAAATAAAACATATACTGACCATCATTTTAAGGATATTATTGATTATTTAACTCCAAATGATGTTTTAGTTTTAAATGATACAAAAGTAATTCCTGCAAGATTAATTGGTGAAAAAGAGGATACTCATGCATCAATTGAAGTATTATTATTAAAAGATTTAGGTGATAATACTTGGGAATGCTTAACAAGACCACAAAAAAGAGTACATGAGGGTACAATAATTAAGTTTGGCGATGGTAAGCTTAAAGCTCAATGTATTAAGAAGTTTGATGAGGGTATTACTCATTACAAATTAATATATGATGGCATTTTAGTTGAAATATTAGATGAACTTGGAGAAATGCCATTACCACCATATATCCATGAAAAGCTTAAGGATAAGGATAGATACCAAACTGTATATGCTAAAAATCCAGGAAGTGCAGCTGCACCTACTGCAGGACTTCATTTTACACCAGAGCTTTTAGAAAAAATTAAGGCTAAGGGTATTGAGTTAATTTATGTTACTTTAAATGTAGGTTTAGGTACATTTAGACCTGTAACTGAAGAAGATGCATCAAAGCATGAAATGCATACTGAACTATATCAAATAACAAAAGAAGCTGCAGAAAGATTAAATTTAGCAATAAAGAGTGGTAAAAGAATTGTTTCTGTAGGTACTACATCAACAAGAACACTTGAAGCTGCATATAGAGATGAATTAGGTGGATTTGAAGCTTGTTGTGAAAATACATCTATATTTATTTATCCAGGATATAAATTTAAGGTAGTAGATGCCTTAATTACAAATTTCCATCTTCCTAAATCTACACTTATTATGCTAGTATCAGCACTTGCAGGAAGAGAATTTATATTGGATGCATATAAGCATGCAGTAGATGAGAAATATCGTTTCTTTTCATTTGGAGACGCTATGTTTATTGAATAAAAGGAGAAAAATATGAAGAATTATAAAGAATTTTTAAATGATAACAATCCAAGAGTTGAATTAGAAATTGAGGGCTTTGGTAAGATTTTATTAGAATTATTTGAAGAAACTGCCCCAATTACAGTAAATAATTTTTTAAGCTTAGTTGATAAGAAATTCTATGATGGATTAACATTCCATAGAATCATTAAAGGATTCATGATTCAAGGTGGAGACCCAATGGGAAATGGTATGGGTGGTTCTGATAAAGAAATTAAAGGTGAATTTAGATCAAATGGTGTTAAGAATGATTTAGCACATGAAAAGGGCGTTATTTCTATGGCACGTGCTCAAAATCCAAATTCAGCATCAAGCCAATTCTTTATTATGCATGAAGCAGCCCCTTACTTAGATGGTTCATATGCCGCTTTTGGTGCAACAATTGAAGGATTTGATGTAATTGATAAGGTTGCATCAGTTGATACTGATATGTATGATGCTCCAAAGAAGAAGGTTACAATTAAGTCTATTAAGAGGGTAAGATAATGAGTGCACCTGTATGGTACGAGCTTTTACACGTGGATAAAAATTGTGGTGCAAGATATGGTATTTTACATACACCACATGGTGATTTTGAAACACCTATGTTTATGCCAGTAGGAACTCAGGCAACAGTAAAAACGTTAATACCATCTGAAATAAAAGAAGTATCTCAAGGATTAATTTTAGGTAATACTTATCATTTATGGTTACAACCAGGTGATGAATTAATAAAAGAATTTGGTGGCATAAGAGGTTTTATGAACTGGGATGGTGCCTTATTAACTGATTCAGGAGGATTTCAAGTTTTTTCTTTATCAAAGATGAGAAAAATCACTGAAGAAGGTGTAGAATTCCGTCATCCTAAGAATGGCTCTAAATTATTTTTATCACCAGAAAAATCTATTGAAATACAAAACAATTTAGGTGCAGATATTATTATGTCACTAGATGAATGTGCTCCATTTGATTCTTCATACGAATATATGAAAGAAAGTGTTGATAGAACAATCAGATGGGCAAGAAGAGGATGGGAATATCATCCTAATAAAGACACACAAGCTTTATTTGGAATTGTACAAGGTGGTAAATTTAAAGAAATGAGAAAATATTGCCTTGAAGAATTAATGAAGACTCCATTCCCTGGATTTTCTATTGGTGGTTTATCTGTTGGTGAATCAAAAGAAGAAATGTATGATATGTTAGAATATTTATCACATTATATGCCAAAAGATAAACCAAGATATCTAATGGGTGTTGGTTCACCTGATGATTTAGTAATGGGCTCTATTTATGGAATTGATATGTTTGACTGTGTATTACCAACAAGAAATGCTAGACACGGTACCGCATTTACATCAGAAGGTAAGATACAGGTTAAAAAGGCAACTTTATTCAATGATCATGGTCCACTAGACAAGGAATGCGATTGTGTTGTATGTAAAACTTATTCGCGTGCTTACCTAAATCATTTGATTAAATCAGAAGAAATATTAGGTATGAGACTTATCACTTATCATAATCTATATTTCTTAAAAACATTAATGAAAAACGTTAGAGAAGCTATCAAAAATGATAGATTACTAGAATTTAGAAATGAATTTTTTAAAAAGTTTGGTTATAAGCTATAAACTATAGAATTAAAACGTTTTTATTTTTCTTTAATAAAAACTTGAATAAACTGTCCTAAATTTATATAATATAAATAGTATTTATATAAGTTAATTTATATATTTTCGTAATTAGAAAGCGAAGGTATTAATATGAAAGATTTTCAAATCATTTTAATTATTTGTGGTGCTGCCTTAGCTCTTTTATTGATTGGATTAGCAATTTTTATATTTGCATTAAGAAAGAAAAAGAAGAATAACACACCTAAAATAAAAGTAGATGATGAATTTATTACAAATTTAATAGGATTATATGGCGGCAATAGTAATATAAGTTCTGTTGTTGTAGATAATGGTAGATTAAATATAACTGTTAATGATTTAGAGAATGTAAATTTAAATGGAATAAAAGAAATTGCAACAAATGGTGTTTTCGTTACAGGTTCTACAGTAAAAACTCTATTTAGATTAGACTCAGAATTAATTAAAAAAGCTATTGAAAATAGATTATAAATAAAGGAGACTATAGTTTATGGTTAAAAAAACATTTAGAATTACTGCTGAGAATGGAATTCATGCTCGTCCTGCAACTACTTTAGTTAATGTATGTATGAATTTCAAAAGTGATTTAAAGCTTACTGCAATGAGAAAGACAGTAGACTTCAAATCAATTATGGGTGTTATGTCACTTGGAATTTATTCAGGTACAACAATTGAAGTTAGAGCTGAAGGCGAAGATGAAGAAGAGGCTATTGCAGCAATTAAGTCTAAAATTATTGAGCTTTCTTTAGGAAAAGAAATTTAATTTTAAATATTTAATGATACAAAATTAATCATACTGGTTAATTTTGTTTTCATTTATGGAGGTAGTAAAAATGAATTTTAAGGAATTATATTTTAATAAATATAGAGATGAAGCATTAGATTTATTAAAAAAATTAGTTTCATATAAAAGTGTATTAGATGAATATAAAGAAGGAGATGAAATGCCTTTTGGTAAAGGCGCATATGATTGCTTAAATTTCATCTTAAATTACGCAAAAAAAGATGGCTTTAAGATTTATAATTCATCTAATTATGCAGGACATATTGAATTTGGTGATAATAATACTACTTTAGGTATTCTAGCACATTTAGATGTTGTACCTGTAGATGGACAGGTATGGGAATCTGATCCGTTTACATTATCTATTAGAGATAATAAAATGTATGGACGTGGTGTTGCTGATGATAAAGGACCTGTTGTTGCATCATATATTGTTTTAAAAATGCTAAAGGATTTAGGATTTAAGCCTAATAAAAAAATAAGATTAATATTAGGCTGTGATGAAGAATCAGGCTCAAGATGCATAGAACATTACTTTAAAGAAATGCCAGTACCTGATATGTCATTTTCACCAGATGCTGATTTTCCAGGAATATTTGGTGAAAAAGGAAATATGAGCTATGATATTTTATTTGATTCTGATAATGTAATTACATCTTTTGATTCAGGCTCAAGATATAATATAGTTCCTGCAAATGCATATGCTACATTAAATATTGACTTAAAAGAAGAATTCATTAAATATTTAAAAGATATGAATCTTGATGGAGAAATAAAAGATAATAAATATTATGTTTATGGAAAATCAGCACATGCAATGTGCCCATCAAAAGGTATTAATGCCGCAACAAAGCTTATGGATTTTATTGCAAAATATTCAGATTCTAAGCTTGCTAAATTTGTAAATAAATATTTTAGTGATGATACAGAAGGTAAGAAAATAGGTTATAATGATTATGATCCATTAATGTTAGATTTAACATCTAATTTTGCGTTAGTAAAATTAGATTCTAAAAATGGCAAGATTGGTGTAAACTGTAGATTACCTAAGGATTCTGATATTAATTTAATTAAAGATAAGGTATCAAAGATAACAAAAGAATATGGATATCAATTCAATGTATTACATAGTGTAGGTATTCATTATGTAGATCCAAATTCATTTTTAATGTCTACACTTTATAATTCTTATAAAAAGATTACAAATGATACTATTAATAAGCCACAAACTATTGGTGGTGGTACATATGCACATGAGTTTAAGGACGCAGTTGCCTTTGGCCCACTATTCCCAGGAAGAGAGGATGTTTGTCATATTGCAAATGAATATATGTATATAGAAGACTTCGATAAGATGTGCGAAATATATTTTGATGCATTATACGAACTTACAAAATAATGAGATTAAGAAAAATAAAAAATGCCCAAGAAAGATTACAACAAAATGATAATAAGTATTATATAACTTCACCTGAATCATATAAGGGTAAGTGGAATGAATTATTTAATAATAACAATCCAATTCATATTGAAATTGGATGTGGTAAAGGACAATTTATTTCATCACTTGCAAAATTAAATAAAGATATTAATTATATTGCAATAGAAAAATATGATTCAGTATTATTAAGAACATTAGAAAAAGTAATTGATTTAGGCTTAGATAATTTAAAATTAATTAATATAGATGCAGATTCATTATCTAATTATTTTATGGAAAATGAAGTATCTACAATTTATTTAAATTTCTCTGACCCATGGCCTAAGAATCATCACGCAAAAAGAAGATTAACATCTCCTTTATTCTTAGAACAATATAAAAGAGTATTAAAAAATGATGGTGTTTTAATCCAAAAAACTGATAATCGTCATTTATTTGAATATTCACTTGAATCATTTTCACAAAATGGTTGGTATCTTTCAAATATCTATTTAGACTTACATAAGGAAGAAGATGTATTTAATATCACTACTGAATATGAAGATAAATGGAGTAAGAAAGGACCTATTTATAAGCTTGAGGCTAGATTAAATAAAGAGGCGAAAAAATGAGTGTCAAATTTGCGTTAATAGGCGGAAAAAAGAATAAAGAAATTCTTACCTCAAGAATTGAAAATGAAATTTTTAAGCTTACTGGAAAAGAAAAGCCTGTAGTTTTATTCTGCCCATACGCTTCAAAAGATACTTCTAAAGCAACAAAAAAATTCCATGATTTAGTAAAAAATTTATCATGTGAAATAATAGATTTAACTTTTGAAAATGTATCTTTATTTGATACATATTTAGAAAAATCAGATGTACTTTATATTTCAGGTGGTATATCAGATGATTTAGTAGATTATTTTATAAAAAACAATTTAGATAAAATATTAATAAAATATCTAGATTCAAATAAAATATATGCAGGTTCATCTGCCGGCGCAATGCTTTATTGTAAAATAAGCATGGGTGATAAATATATGTATTATGATAATTTCCATAACTATAATTATAAAATGGTTAAGGGATTAGGATTATTAAATATAAGTATTTGCCCACACTATCAAAATGAAGATTTAATATGCTATAATGATGAAGTAAGATATAATAATATTCCATCATTTGGAATAGAAGAGGATTGTTGCCTTTTAATAGATAATGAAAAATATTATATAATAAAAGAAGAAAGAAATATGAGTATATATGAATTCATACCTAAAGAATTTATTATGACACCATTGTATGAGGGAGTAATATATGAAAAAATTGGCGGTTTTAGGTCCTAAAGGTACATATTGTGATATCGCAAAGGACAAATACTTAAAAACTTCAAAAAATGAA
>CACZRY010000188.1 GCA_902783745.1 uncultured Erysipelotrichaceae bacterium | reverse complement strand
TGGTGACCCATACGGGATTCGAACCCATAAATGACGCCTTGAGAGGGCGCTGTGTTAAACCATTTCACCAATGGGCCACATATATATGCGTTTTTAATCACGCATATATAATAATATCATATTTTATTAATTTTACAAGAAAAATTATTTGGATAAAATATCAATTGTTACATTTACTCTTCTTAATACTTCATCATATCCTAATATTTTTTGAACATAATAAATATTTGGTGTACTCTTTCTTCCTGCGATTGCAAGTCTTATAAAGCCTGCCGCATCACCAACTTGTCCATAATATTCATCAGGATTTTCCTTATAAGCTTTTCTATCAGATGTAAATTTCATAGATTCAGCGATTTGTTTCATATTTTCAAACCACTCTTCTTCAGTTACATCTAAATTGTAGTTTTCCATATACTTCTTAAGGAATTCTACAACAACAGCCTTGCTAACTTCTTTAGTATCTTTTTTACCAACCTTTACAGTAAGGTCTAATGATGATTTATCAATTGAATCATAAACATCACTATACATAAATGAAATAATAGGATAAATGTCAGAATATTTAGCATAATCCTTACGAGGATTTTCTTTTTCTCTTTCAATATTTAAAATGCTTGTAAAGAATTCTTTATTTCTACTAATTCTATTTGCAAATTCAGGTTCATAAATAGATGCCCAATCTAATACCTCATCTGCAAGTACACTTGCCTTACGGTAAGCCATTCTTTCTTTAGAAATAGATTCAACCTTTTCTAAATCAAATAAAGCCCCATCTAATGACATCTTTTCAAATGATAACATGAAATCATTATAAGACTTGTCTTTATTTTGATCTCTCCATTCTTCATAATTAGAGTTTGCGATTGTTAATAAATATTCAATGAATCCATATTTAGGATATCCACTCTTTAAGAAGAATTCTACTGCTGCCTCATTATCCTTTCTTTTTGAAAGCTTTCTTCTAACACCATTATCAACCTTCATAATTACAGGGAAATGCGCATAACGAGGACGTTTAAATCCTAATGTATCAAATAATTCTAGGTGAATTGGTAATGATGGTAACCATTCCTCACCTCTTGTTACAACAGTTGTATGCATAAAATGATCGTCACATAAATGAGCAAAGTGATATGTAGGAAGACCATCTCCCTTAAGGATTACTATATCCTGATCGTTTTCAGTTAATTCTAAATCTCCTCTTATCTCATCATGGAATGCAATCTTATTATTATGATTACCCATTGATTTAAAACGAATAATATATGGATCTCCATTTTTTATTCTATTATATGCTTCATCAATTGGATAATCTCTATATATAGCATATTTACCATAATATCCTGGTATTTCTTTTCTTGCGGTTTGTTCTTCTCTTAACTTTGCTAATTCTTCTGATGTTGCAAAGCATGGATATGCTCTACCTATCTCAATTAAATACTTAATTACAGTATTATAAATTTCTGAACGATTTGACTGCTTATAAGGACCATAACTACCCTTTTCTTCAGTATCTGATATATATCCCTCATCAGGTATTACACCAAATACCTTTAATTGCTTAACGAGTTCAGCACCTGAACCTTCAATTTCACGCTTAGTATCAGTATCTTCTAGTCTAATATAGAAAACACCACCGCTTTGTTTAGCAAAGCGATATGAAACTAATGATGTAAATAATGAACCTGTATGTAGGAATCCTGTTGGTGATGGTGCAAATCTTGTTACCATTGCGTTAGGATTTAAATTTCTTTCTGGATATCTTTCTTCTAAATCTTTAATTGTAGATTTTATATTTGGAAATATTAAATCTGCTAAATCCTTATTTGTCATATAATTCACCTCTTAAAATAATCTACTCTATTATATTAAAATAATAGAGTTTTTTCAAGAAATATAAAATCATTGGGAAATAAAAAATTGCTTCAGCGAAGCAATTTATTATAAATCTAAAAAAATAAACTATTATTATAATAATTCAAGCTTGAATCTGTTAAAGGAATGTAATCTTTTAAAGATTCATTATTTTCATTTGAATCATTTTTTGTACAGCTTTCATTAATAACTATAATCTTAGAATCTTTATCACAACCTGTTAATAAAAATACTGATGACATAGCTCCTAATGCTACACATATAACACTAATTTTTTTCATTACATTACTCCTTTAAACAATTAAATTATAGTTTAAGATTATGGGAATAATGTGGGATTAAATAAGAAAACGTGAGGTATTTCTCACGTTAAATTAATATTTTACTTCTTATTGAAATATCTTTTTGCAAGTGCATCAAATGCCTTACCATGTCTTGCTTCATCCTTAGCCATTTCATGTACAGTGTCATGAATTGCATCTAAGTTAAGTTTCTTTGCTCTTACAGCTAAGTCAAGCTTACCTGCAGTTGCACCTGATTCAGCTAAAACTCTAACCTTTAAGTTTTCTTCTGTAGATTTAGATAAAACCTCACCTAATAATTCAGCAAACTTAGCTGCATGTTCAGCTTCTTCAAATGCTGCCTTTTCAAAATACATACCAATTTCAGGATAACCTTCTCTATATGCTTGACGAGACATTGCTAAATACATACCAACCTCAGTGCATTCAGCTTCATAGTTATGTCTTAAATCTACTTTAATATCTTCTGGTGCATCCTTTGCAACACCAACTTCATGTTCACATGCAAATGATACTTCTGTTAATTCTTCAAACTTTGAAGCAGGAGCCTTACATACTGGACATTTAAAATCTTCAGGTAAACTATCTCCTTCATATACATATCCACATACCTTACATACATACTTTTTCATCTTTAAAATACCTTCCTTTATCTATTTTTTATTTATTTCAAGTCCACAATCATGACAAATTCCATATAATACCATATCATAATCACAAACGTTTGAAACATCTAGTTGCTTAAATGTTTGTTCATCAACTGATATAAATTTAGGATCAATATCACTTATTTTCCCGCATTTATTACAAACAAAGTGGAAATGTCTTTTCTTTATTGTTTCATAGACATCTAAATCCTTAAGCTTTACTTTTCTAATTTTTCCATCTTCTTCTAATGTATTTAAATTTCTATAAATAGTTGCTAAAGAAACTTTAGCATTATTTTCTTCTAAATACTCTATTAATTCTTCTGTGGAAGCATGTCCTAAAAACTCTAGAGCTTGTACTACTTCCATTCGTTGATTTGTATTACGTCTTTGCATAAAATGCTCCTATTAAGAACTATTTTCGATTACATTATACTTATAAATAATAGGTTAGTCAATGCTAATGATAATAATTCTTAATAAGAAAAATAGGATGAATATCATCCTATAATTTTTCTAATATATCTAAAAGCTTATAACAATCTTCTTTTTTAGTTGCCCATGATGTTACAAATCTAACAATTGTATTATTTTTATCATAAGTGCCAAAATATGTTACATCAACATATTTGATTAATTCTTTATACTTATTATTTTCAAGTATTATAAATAATTGGTTTGTATCAGAATTAATATATTCTTTTAGATTTAAATTTTTAAATCCATCTTTTAATATTTTTGCACATTCTATTGCAGAAGTACCAATCTCAAAATATAGATTATCAGTAAATAATGTATCAAACTGTATACCTAAGATTCTTCCTTTTGCAAGTAATCCTCCATGCATCTTAATTGATGTAAAAAATCCAGTCTTTAAGTTATTATTTCTTATAACTATAGCC
>CACZRY010000187.1 GCA_902783745.1 uncultured Erysipelotrichaceae bacterium | reverse complement strand
GTGGTGAAGAAATAACAGTAAAAAAATCAAACGATGAAGAATTGGTTTCAAAAGCATTTGCAGCATATGCAAATAAAGCATTTGAAAATCAAAAAAATATTTATTCAGTTGGCATTCATACTGAAAGTGAAACTGAACAAGAATATAAAGTAAATTATTTAAGTGATTATTCAAAAACATCTATGAATGGTGATGTAAGACTTACAATTGGTAAAAATAAATACACTAATTTTTCGGAAAAGGATATAACAACGGAAGAAGATTTTTCTAAAGCTAAAGAAGAATTAAAAAACAATGTTGATTTAGAAGTTCAATTATCTGAAAATGTACAAAGTAAAAGCACTATTAATAGAGATGAATTTATACAGTATTGTTCTTCTCTAGGGGTAGATTATAATAATATACCAAATATTAGTACTGAAACAAATAATAATATTAATATGGATATAAAAGGATTTTTGGAATCAGGTAATTTATATTTAGAATTAGAAGGTACTAAAAATAATCCTGATGAACCTAATTTTAGTAATAATTATGTTAGTACAAATTTTTTTGAGGGACTACCTTGTACATATATCACAAGTATTTTAAATGAATATCAAAGCTCTAATTTTTATACTTTATTATCTAAATATACAAATTTGGAATTATCTGAATATACTACAGAAAATTTCTATGAATCAGATTATTATAATTATTTAAAAAAGTTTGTTTCTGATAATGACGTTGAAATTACATCAATATCAAATGATGATGTAACATTTAAAATTAATTTTAATGCTAATTTTTATTCTGAAATAACTAAAGCTATGTCTGATATGTCTAATTTTATAAGTATTGCTGATATTAATACAACTTCAGATTTGAAAGACAAAAAGCTTGGAGAATATAATATTGTATTCTCAAACGAAGGTCTAATTAAATCAGAAGATTGTAATCTTGAAATTGATATGAATGATATTCTTGATGATGATACCAATACTACTAAATTTAAAATAAACTTAAAAAATGTTATTACATATAATGATGATGTAAAATTTACATTATCTAAGGATAGTAAAAAGGAATATAAAGAAGCAGATTTAAATACTATTTTAGAAGAGTCAGTACATTGGATAGTATAAAAAAGAATTGTTTTAACATAAAAAATGAGATATTTTCACATAAAATCACATAAATTATATTGAATTTATTTTATTTTGTTTTATAATTATAATGACTTAAAATTAAGAAGGAGTGGGTTAAATATTATGAAAAAATTATTTTTAAGTATGGGCGCAATTGCTGGTTTAGCAGTATCAGCATTATCATTAACTGCATGTAATAACGCAGCTACTGAAGCAAAATTAAAGGATGCTAATGGTAACGAAGTTGTTATTGCAAAGACTGAAAAGGCTGAAGATGTAGCAAAGGCTTTAGTTGTTATTTCTCAACAAGATGGAAAGAAGATTTATGCTGTTGGTGCAAATCTTGATGTAAATGCAAAAGTTAAGGGAAAAGCTATGGGTGCTAATGTTGAATTAACAGCAAGTGCATCTGCTGAAGCAAAGGTTACAATTGGTAAGAATACATATACTGATTATACTGAAGCTTTAAAAACTGGTTTAAGTGAAGAACAAGAACAAGCTGCAATTAATCAATTTGCAAATAATATTGATTTTGAAGCAAGTGCATCTGCAAATGCAAAGTTAAAGGCATCTGTTGATAAAAGCGAATTAGCTACACAATTAGGTATTACTGATCAAACAGCAATTGATGAAGCTGCTTCTAACGTTGAAAAAATGTTAAATATGGAAGCTAATGGAAATGCTAAGCTTTTCTATGATGAAGGATATGGTTATGTTGAAGCAAGTGCTAAGTTACCTACAACTATAGCTTCAATGATGGGTGTTAGTGTAACAGGTGAAGAAACTACAACTGAATTAAAGAAGAATATTAGAAGTGATGAAAAATTATCTGAAAGTATTTCAGGCGATAAAGCTGCACAAATTTCTACTTATTTAAATGCTTATCAAACTAAGTCTTTAAATGAATTATTAGCTTCATTTGGTATTTCTGGAGATGCTTCAATTGATGATGAAGAATTAGTTTCTATTTCAACTTCAGAAGATTTCTATGAATCTGAAATGTTCACTCAAATTGTTGAAGGAATTGAATCAGTTGGTGTAACTATTTCTAGCGTTAATGGTACAGATGTTGAATTCACATTAAATGCTAATGGTAAGTTATTAAACCAAGCTTATAGTATGTTTGCTCCAAGAAAAGCGATATCTGGTGATGCTTTCCGTGCAGTGGAACCAAGTGCTGCTTTATTTGATGAGAAGACTGTTTATGCAACAGCTAAGTGTGTAATCGACGTTGCAAATGTTTTACCTAAGTCATTAGAATTATCTACAGAAAAGCTTGGAGATATTGCTAAAGTCGCTATGGGAATGTCTGGTGCTCAACTTCCTGTTGAATTTACAGAAGGAAACTTAAGTGTTGCTTTAAATTTCAAGTATGATGATGCTGTTAAGTTCGAAATGAAGCCAAACGCTAGTATCACTTACGAATTTAATGACTCAGAATTAAGAAAATAATATTTATAGTAAGATAATTTAAACTATATTTGAAGGTATGTTTTTACATACCTTCTTTTATTTGATTTTTAATTTAATATTAAATATAATAAATATATATAAGGAGATGGTGATAATGCTTAAAAAGAAACTTTTATTATTAGGGATTATAGTAGCTTCTATATTTACATTAAGTAGTTGTAACTTAAGTGATTTTTTATATAGAAATGAATCATCTTTATTAAGTTATACATTAAGTGAAAGTGAATACAATACAAATATATCAAATATAGATTATTTGATTAATAGCTCAAATGATTTGAAAGATAAAGAAGAATTATCTGATTTAGAAAAATATAGAATAACTTTATATATGCAACAATATATCAATTATATATATAAACTTACATCATGTAGATCAAAGGAATATGTAAGTTATTCTTTAGACAAATCAAGAGGTACTACTAGATATTTTTCTATTCAAGACAAAATTCAAACTGCTTTTTTGAAATATAAAGAATATCTTACTATTTCAAAAGATATTCCAATTTTAAGAACATTAATGTTTGGAGATAAAACTGATGAAGAAATTTCAAAAATAATTGGTAAAGATTATTCTGATAGATATTATGAATTACAAAATGATATTGATGAATATGAAACAGAGTTTAATGATTTATCTCAGCAAGATTCTAATTATCAAAGTAATGTTGAAGAAATCTACATTAAAATAATTAATTCATATAAAGAACTTGCTAAAGAAGCAGGCTATGATTCTGTCTTAGAATATCAATATGACTATTTTGGTAGAGATTATGACGAAGAAGATGCTGATAAATTAGCTGATTATGTAGCACAATATATTGTTCCTACATTATATGAAAACCAATATACTAAAGATACATTATCTAGTGATTTAACAGTAACTGAAAAAGAAAAATTTGATTCTTTTTTTAAATCTAGTGATAAATCATCTAATATGACATATTTTGATTCATATATGTCCACATTTGATGATAATTCATTTAAGAATAATTATTATAAATTTAAGAATACAAATGCATTTTATGCCACTACTTTAAATTCAGTAGAAGGAGCATATACAACATATTTAGCTGAATCTAAAACTGCAATTTGTTATTTTGGTATGGGATATCAAAACATATTTACTAAAGTACATGAATTTGGGCATATGAATGCAATGATTTATTCAGGAAAAAATAATATACCAAATCCTGCATTAGATATTAGTGAATCTCAATCACAATGTAATGAAATGTTATTTTTAGCATATTTAGTTAATAATGAAAATAAACTAGGCGCTAATTTAACAGATGCAATAAAGAAATATAAAATTAGAGATTGTTTTAGAATCATTCTATTATCAACACTTATGGATCAATTTGAACAAGAGGTTTATTCTAATTCAAGCAATTATACAAAAGATCAGTTAAATGATGTAATGTTAGATGTATGTGAAAACATGGGTGGATATGAAAAAATTAAGCAAGCTTTACAAGGTGGAGATCCATTAGAATATTATCATCGTGCAATAGTTGATTCACAATTCTATTACATTTCTTATGCAACATCATTAATTCCTGCAGTTAATATGTATGAAGAGGGTATTAAAGATTATAATAATGCTCAAAATATATATAAATCTATATATGAGTTTGATTCAAATAATTATAAATTTAAAGACGGAATTGAAAATGCAGGCCTTAATAATCCATTTGATGAAGAAGCATTTATTGGATTAACTAATTTATTGGCATAAAAAAGTAATTTTTAGTTGATTTTATTTCATAAAATTATATAATTAAAATGTATGTAATTTGGAGGTTTACCATGAAAATAGTTAAAAAACTAATTATGCCAGTAATTCAATCATTATTAATCATTGGTACATTCTTCTTAATGTTCTTACCTTGTATTTATAGACTACCTGGTTATCAAGGAGCAGAAGGATCATTCTATACAGGATTTGAAGCATTTTATGGAATTGATAATTGGTTCAATGTATCTGTAGGTGCAATTTTAATAATTATATTCTTTATTGCAATTGTATTATTAACAGTATTAAGATTTTTCTTAAAATATAATTTCCGTTTCTATATTAATATAGTAATTGGTATTTTATTATTAGCATCTATAATTTTCTTTATTTTAGGTGCAACAGGTTTAATGCTAAATACAACTACACTTGCTTCTAAACAATATTTAAATGAATATTATTTAGCACAAGGTCCATATATTTCAATTCTATTATTAACAATTAATTTAGGTTTAACAGCAATTGATGAAGTAATTTATAGAAAGTCTATAAAGACTCAACCAGTTGTTGAAGCTTTAAAGTAATTATTTACGGGTAAGTTAAAAGCTTACCCATTTTTTTATATGTTTTTTTATGTTATAATATCAAAGAATTTTAAATAAGGAGTTTATATGTTAAAAAAGCTAATACCAACATATTATTACAAATCAATATATGAAATACCTTTACAAGAATTATATGATTCTGGAATTAGGCTTATTTTAACAGATTTAGACAATACTCTAATTACATATAAGGAAACAATGCCTACAGAAGAATTATTCGAATTTAAGGCCAAAGTAGAAGCAATTGGATTTGAATTTATATTAGTTTCTAATTCAAGAAAAGAAAGAGTTACAAATTTTGCGAAAGCTTTTAATATTCCTTGTGTTAAATTCTCAACTAAGCCTTTAAAAAGAGGTATTAAGAAAGCAATAAATAAAGTTGCTAAAAAGAAATATAATAATGATGAAATCATGATTATGGGTGATCAGCTAATGACTGATATATTAGGTGGTAATAGATGTAAGATTAAAACTTGTTTAATATATCCTAAGGATAAATCTACAGAGATTAATATTACAAAGAATAATAGAAGAATTGAACAATTCTTTTTAAATAGAATTAAGAAAAGAAAAAAATATAAAGATATATATGAAACTAAACTTAAGGAGTTTGATGAAGCTTAATGATTAAATGTAATGGTTGTGGTGCGATTATTCAGGATACTGATGATAATAAGCCTGGATTTGTACCTAAAATTAATGATAAAACAAAATATTGCATGAGATGCTATAAAATGATTCATTATAACGAATTACCTAAAATTATCGCAACTAATGAAGATTATATTAGAGTAATCGATAATGTATTAAAGAAAGATGGATTAATAATTTATGTTGTTGATATATTCCAATTTAAAAATACATTTAGAGATGACATGATTAATCGTCTAAGAGATAGAAATGTAATTCTTGTCGCAAATAAATTTGATATTTTTCCTCATTCAACAGTACCTTTAAAGATTGTTGATTGGTTAAATCATCAATGTATGTCAAAATCATTTAAGGTTTTAGCATCTATGGTTGTATCTTCTAAAAACGGATTATTTATAAAAGATTTAGTTTCTTTAATTGAAATGTTTAGAAAAGAAGATAGCGATGTTTATTTTGTAGGTAGTGCAAATGTAGGTAAATCATCACTTATTAACGCGATTTTAAGAGATGAATATTCTATAAAGACAGATACAATTTCAACATCTGTTATTCCAGGTACAACTTTAAATGAAATTAATATTCCATTCTTTAATGATAATGGTAAGCTTGTAGATACTCCAGGCTTAATTAATGATTATGATGTTTTAGGTAAATTATTACCTAAATCTTATGAAAAGATTATGACTAAAACAGAATTAAAACCTAAGACTTATCCTTTAGATGATAATTTAGCTTTATTTATTGGTGGCCTAGCATCAATTGAAGTATTAGATAAAGGTGATTCTGCTGCGATAATTTATGCATCAAATGATATTAAAATTCATAAGACTAATACATCAAGAGTCGATGATTTATTAAATAATAGAATTGGTGATGTATTATTACCTCCAACAAAAGAAGAGGTTTTAAATATATCATATGAAACAAAAGAAATAGAATTTGATGGTAAAAAGAAAAAAGCCATATGGTTTAGTGGCTTTGGTTTTATAACTATTTTAGGTAAATGTAAGATAAAAGTTAGATATATAAAAGGAACAGAGGTATTAATTACAAATGCAATCATCTAGCGATAAAGCATATGAAATTATAACTAATAAAATGAAAGGTATCCATGATAAGAGATTAACTCATATCTATGGTGTTGCAGAAATGGCTGAATTCTTAGCTAAGAAAATGGGAGTAGATCCTATTAAGGCTAGAATTGCAGGTTTGATGCATGATTATTCTAAATATGATGATTTTAAAGAGGCATATAAATATTTATCAAAAGAAGATATAGAAGAATGTGAGAAATATCCATTTTTATATCACGCATATCTTTCAGCATATTGGTATAAGGAATTAATAGGTGATGATATAGATATTTATAATGCAATAAGATATCATGTTTTTGGTAGAAAAAATATGTCACCATTAGAAGAAATTATAATGATTTCTGATTATACTGAAAAGAATAGAACATATGAAAATTGTATAGAATGTAGAAAAATTTTATTAGATGGTAAATTTAATCTAGCAATTTATAAATCTCTTATGTATACTATAGATGTAGTTTTAAAAAATAATGAGGTACCTCATCCAAGTCAAGTAGAGGTATTTAATATTTATAAGGAAAAGGTAGAGAATGAAATGATTGATAAGGTTATAGACGCACTTAAAAAGGTTAGATGTGAAGATATTATAGTTTATGATATGAAAGAAAGAAGTCCTTTTTATGATACTATGATTGTTGCTTCAGTATCAAGTGAGCGTCAAGCTTCATCATTTATAGGATATTTAGAAGATTTAGAGTCTTCTGGATTAAATATTAGAAAAGTAGAAGGTCTTAATTCAAGTTGGGTATTAGTTGATTGTAATTCAATTGTAGTATCTGTATTTACAAAAGAAGAACGTAATCATTTTGAGATTGAAAAGCTTTATATGGATATTCCAAGTAAATTAATAGAAGACTAAATTAGTAGGGGGCAATTAAAATGCATGATGTAGAATTACAAATGAAAAGAGGTTCTTATTCTAGGGGATTCTTTTTATGCTTATTTTTTGGCGTATTAGGATTTGCATTTGCAATAAATGGGAGAACTTATACTAAGAATGGTGCAAGATTAGGTATTTTTATACATATTGTTATTGTATTACTCTTAGGTATCTTAGTATTATCTTCAAAAGGTATGCTTAATAAAATATAAAAAATATGGGTATATAGCGTGTTGCTATATACCCTTTACTTTTTTCCAAGTCCTACAAGATTATCGATTGGTATTGAGAATGCAATACCATTTGATTCCTTAGATAATCCAACTGTTTTATATAATTCATGTAAGACATTATCTCTTATTTCAGTTTTAACAATAATATATATCATATCCTTTTCTGGATGAATTGGTATATTGAATATACTTGCAGCCTCTTCCTTAACAGTACCTCTAGCGTTTAGTATTGTACCGCCTGTTGCACCAGCATTTCTTGCAGCTTCCATTACTAATTCACTAAATCCAGAATTAACAATACATACTATTAAATTATATTTTGTATCCATTTTCATCCTCCTTAATGTTTGCTAAAAAGCGATATACCATAACACCAATTATTGAATCTAGTGGTATTGTGAATGCAATACCTCTACCATTATGTGTTTTAAAAAGCTTTTCCTCATAAAGATTTGTTATTTCTTTTATTTTTTCTTCTTTTACAAGACTAAATATAATAGCTTTACTATCATCTGTTATACCAAGTTTTTGTAAAGCCTCAGTAGGAGCACTACCTTTTGCATAACATAATGTCTGATAATTAATGTCATATCCTTCTAAGGCATTCATATAAAAATCAGCTTTAGATCTTTGAACTATAGTACATAATATTTCAAGCTTCTTAGGAGCCTTTAAATCTTTTTCTTCATTTTTCATATTAAAAGCGAATTATCCTTTCATCATCTGCAGAAATTATATTCTTTAATCTATTTTTCATTATTTTTTTCTTTTTTAATATATCTTTTAAACCAAGTAATTGAATTGTTATTAAAGGAACTAAAGAAACCATTGCGACAATTCCGAATGCATCTGCAAGAACATTATTACTATGCAAGATAGAAGATGCACCAATAGCGAGTGGCAATATTAAGCTTAATGTAACAGGACCTGATGCAACACCACCTGCATCATATGCGATTGCAGTATGAATTTTTGGAATAAATATTGCAAGTCCTAATGCTATAAAATAACCAGGTACTAAGAAATATAAAATAGAAAAATTAAATATAATTCTAATCATACATAACGCAATTGATAAACCAACACCAATAGATATTGCAATAAGTAGGTTTTTCTTTGAAACACCGCCTTGTGTTACATCACTTACCTTATGACATAATATATGAACTGGTGGTTCTGCGAGTGATACAAATATACCTAGTGAGAACCCAATTAATACTAACCATATAGGATTATAATTTGCAAGTTGAGATCCTATTTCAAATCCAATTGGATGGAATCCGATAGAAGAAGCTGTAAGGAATAAAACAGTACCTATAAATGTTATTATTAATCCGATAAGTATAACTTTTATCTTACTTTTAGGGAATTTAATAAATTTATTATTTAATAATAAGAAAATAATAAATAGTACCGCAAGTCCAATAAAAATTTCTAAACTTAGCTTTCCCATTTCTTTTAAAGCTTTTGTTAATACTTCAAGTCCATTATCTTCAATACCATATTCAATCTTATCTAAATTAAAGGTGATTTCATTATCTTTAATAAAAAAAGCTCTTACTAATATTACAATAATAGGTCCAATACTACATAAAGCTAAAAGACCAAATGATTTGTCTTTAAAATTCTTACCACCAATAGTTTGTGAAGCACCAATACCTAATGCCATTAAGAACGGAACTGATATTGCACCTGTTGTAACACCACCAGTATCAAATATCATTCCAAGCATTTCTTCCTTACCATTATATATAAGGATAGTAATAAAACTAAAGATAACAAAATAACTAAAGAATAGAATCATACCTAAATCCATTTTAAATATAATTCTAAATATACCTATAACTAAAAATATACCAGCACCAATAGAAATATATAATCCCATAAAATGGGTAAAAGAATGTAGGGATATACCTTCACTCATCTCCTGTAATTCAAATACATCAGGTTCTGATAATGTAAGAAGTAATCCAAATACAAAACATATTAATACAATTATCAATACTTTTTTATTTTTAAATAAAGAAGATCCAATTGCTTGTCCCATTGGCTCCATTGCTATCTCACTACCAAGTGAGAATAATGCTATACCTATCATTAATATGATAGAAGATATTATAAATACTATAATTTCTGTTAAACTTAGATTGTAAAGAGGAGTAAATGATAAAATAATTATTATTAAACTAACAGGTAATACTGTTGTCATAGCCTCTTTTATCTTATCTAAAAACTTAAAAAACATATAAAACTCCTAAAATATTACATTTCCTTTTCATCAGGAATATTAAAATATATTCTTATTTCTTTATCATTTCCATCTGCTAAATAATTATTAATCATTTCACAAGTAGGAATCATTTCTTTAATTAGATATTCAATTAATTCATCAATTGAATAATTATATTTAATATCAGATACAATAAATTCTTGATGAGAATTATTCAATAGATTCTCATCTATTTTATTTTTATAAAAATAAGCTTTATTTCTTTTATTTTTTCTAAATATATCAATTAAATAAATAAATGGTTTTATATAGAATTTATTATAATGCTTATAAAATAAATTTCTTTTTTTATTACATCTATAAAAATATGGTGTAACAGCTGTTTGATTTATAGATTTAACAACTGCAGAATGCATAAGCTTATCTACTTTATAGTCATATGATAAATCTTTAAAATCTCTTCTAATATTTGGCTTTTTTTGATTAGGAAATATTTTCTTATAAAAATATAGGTCTATCATATTTAATGCTTCATAATAATTTAATTTATAAGGTTTAAATGTATTTACATAATTTCCTATATATTCTTCTAACATATTATATGCTAAAAAAGAATAAGCAAAAATTAAATTATTTATATTTTTATTTTCAGATATATTAATTAATAAATTTGTATAAAATTGATTAAAGTTTTCTTTAATCTTAGATAGAATTTTAACCTTATCACGTCTTAATGAAAATATAGAATAATATTTATCAATTGACATTATATTTGCATAATAAAAAATCTTATCATCAGATAAAGATAATTCACTAATTATATTATTAGGTAGGCTATTTATTAAGTTTTTAAAAAAATAATAATGTATCATTTCTTTGTTCATAAAATCACCTTTTATTTTATTATAAAATAAATATTTCATTTTTACTATATTTATTGTAAAATACTATTTGTGAAAGTAGAGGTTTTAAAGATGAAAACATTATCGAAAGAGAAGCAAGAAGTAATTGCTTCACAAATGGTTTTAAAATCAAGAGATATCGATATGATTATGATGAATACGTTAGATGGTACAATGCCTAAGGAATATGTACTTGATGGTTTAATGTTTTATCAGGCATCTGATGGTGGATTCCAAGGAGGTCTTTATATCGATAATTACAATACTAATACTTCAGTATATCAAATTTATGAAGCATTCCGTTTATTATATATGGCAGGATTTAGTAGTAATGATATTAAAAATGAAATGTTTTTTAATATTGTAAATCGTGCATGTAATTATTTATATAATAGAGCAGATTTTAATAATAATAAGTGGTATGCAAATACAAAGACAAATGATGATTTTGCACACGCAAAAATATTTTCTTTTACAAAAGAAAATGAAGAATTATTAGGATATCATCCTACAGCTGCAATATTTGGATATACATTATTATTTAATAATCCAACTAAAGCATATTATAAGAAGGCTTTAAAATTTAGTGAAATATTAATAGATGATATATTAAATGATAGGGTTTCATTTAATAAATATGAAATGAAATCTTTTAATATTTTCTATAAAATAATTAAGGATTTAGGTCTATTTAGTGATAAGATTAATAAATTAGAAGAAAAGCTTATTTTAAAGGCAGAAGAAATTGTTACAAATGATTTTTCAAATGAAGAATGCATAAGACCTTTAAATGTTTCTTTATATTTAGAAAGTGAAAAATTAAATAATTTAAAGAATGATGAACTTGATTTTATTATAGATAATATTAAAAGTCATGGACTTTGGGATCATATTGGAACTTGGGGATATAACAATTATCCAGAAGAGGATTCTGCAATGATTAAATGGGTTGGCGCTGAAAGCGTTAATAATTATTATCTTTTAAAAATTAATGGAAGATTAGATTAATTTATTATATAATTTGTACTTGGAAAGAGGTATTTTATGAAAAAAACAGTTTGTTTAATTATTATGGATGGATATGGTCTTGCCGCTCCATCTGATTCAAATGCAGTATCACTTGCTAAGAAGCCAAATCTTGATGAAATTTTTTCTAAATATGACACTCATCAATTACAAGCATCAGGTGAAGCTGTAGGATTACCTGAAGGTCAAATGGGAAATTCTGAGGTTGGTCATATGAACCTTGGTGCAGGTAGAATTGTTTATCAGTCTTTATCTAGAATAAATAATTCTATTAAGAGTGGAGATTTTAAGAATAATGAAGCTATAAATCATGCAATTGATAACGCAATAAAGAACAATAAGAAGTTCCATGTATTAGGTTTAGCATCTGATGGTGGTGTTCATGCAGCTATTCCTCATATATGTGCAATTGCTAATTTAGCACATGAAAAGGGAATTAAGGATGTATATTTCCATGCATTCTTAGATGGTAGAGATGTTGCACCTAAGTCTGCAGCTAAATACATTAAAGAAATAATTGATGGTTCTAATGTACATGTTGCAACAGTACAAGGTAGATATTATGGAATGGATAGAGATAAGAACTATGATAGAATCCAAAAGGGTTATGATGCAATGACTCAAGGAATTGGTGAATATTATAGTGATCCATTTGAAGGAATTAAAGCATCTTATGCAAAAGATGTTACAGATGAATTTATGGTACCATTTATTTCTGATAAGAATGGTATGATTGAAGATGGTGACTCAGTTGTATTTGCAAACTTCCGTCCTGACCGTGCAATTCAAATTGCAACAGCATTATCTAATCCAAATGGTTTAGTTTATAATCCATTAAAGCCTTATAAGCTTGATACAACAAAGGGACCTAAGAAGACTTTCTTTGTTTCTATGATGAAATATAGTGATACAGTTTTAGGTGAATTAGCATTTGGTGTACAAAAGCTTACTAACTTAATGGGTGATATTGTAGCAAATAATAATATGACTCAATTAAGAATTGCAGAAACTGAAAAGTATGCTCACGTAACATTCTTCTATGATGGTGGTGAGGATAGAACAATTAAGGGTGCAGATAGAATCTTAGTTAACTCACCTAAGGTTGCAACATATGACTTAAAGCCTGAAATGTCAGCATTTGAGGTAAGAGATAAGGTTGTTGCTGCAATTAAAGAAGAAAAATATGATATGATTATCTTAAACTTCGCTAACTGCGATATGGTAGGACATACTGGTGTTATTCCTGCTGCAGTTAAGGCTGTTGAAGCAGTTGATCAATGTGTTGGTGATGTTGTAAGAGCATTAGATCAAGTTGGTGGTGTTGCAGTAATTACTGCTGACCATGGTAATGCTGAAAAGTTAAGAGATGCAGATGGTAAGCCATTTACAGCTCATACAACAAATCCAGTTCCTGTAGTTATTACAGATAAGAACATTAAGATTCGTGATGGTATTTTATCTGATTTAGCACCAACAATGCTAGAATTATTAGGAATTGAAAAGCCAGCTGATATGACATCAGAATCAATTATTATCAAAAAGTAATATTTTAAATCCGGTTTTAATACCGGATTTTTATTTTACTTATTGTCATTTTTATTTAATAGATGTAATATATTAATGTACATATTTACTTCGGGGCATGGTGAAATTCCATACCGGCGGTAAAGTCCGCGAGCGTAATGCATGATAAGGTGTAATTCCTTAACCGACAGTAGAGTCTGGATGTGAGAAGTAATGAAATAAATTTTTTGATATTGAATTTATTTTTGTATCCCCGTAGAAATATGGGGATATTTTTCATTTTATAGAAAGGAAATAAAAAAATATGAAAAATTTTACAATTAAACGTATGGTTTCTATAGCTACATTTGCGGCATTATCATTTGTACTATACTTAGGACCAAAGTTTTCATTGCCATTCTTCCCCTCATTTCTAGAAATTAACTTTTCAATGCTACCTATCTTGATTTGTGCATTCATGTTAGGACCTATTGATGCAGTTATTTGTGTTTTGGTAAGATTTGCAGTGAAACTACCATTCTCCTCAACAGGATTTATTGGAGAAACAGCTGATTTAATTATTGGCTTTATAACAGCATTTTCAGCAGGAATGATGTATCATTATGGGCCAAAGAAACATAAGGCATTATTCTCATTCCTTGTTGCGATTGCAGCATGGGTTTTAGCTGGTTTAGGCTCAAATGCTTGGTTTAACATCCCAATGTATTCTAGATATTATACTGGTTATACATTCTCATCTGGTTATAAGGTTGAGGATGGATATATGTTTATCGTTAATGCATGTAAGGATGCAATAAAGATGATCACATTTGGTAAGGTTGACAATGTTGATGCGAATAATTTTATGATGTATTATTTATTATTTGCAGTATTACCATTTAATTTATTAATAGCTTTAGTAGTAACAGGAATTACTGCTTTAGTACATAAGAGATTAAGAGTTTTATATGATATGATTGGTAAAAAATCATATGAAGAAG
>CACZRY010000186.1 GCA_902783745.1 uncultured Erysipelotrichaceae bacterium | reverse complement strand
TTTGTGAAATCCTGCCCTTTTTTCTTGTATTTAATAAGATATTAAGTTAAAATATATTTAATGATTAAAAAATAATTGTGGGGTGATGGTATGCCTGAATATAAAATTAATAAATATGTCAGTGTATATAAAAGAGCCATAGAATTATATAACGAGGGCAACTTTAAGGAAGCAGCAAACTTCTTAGAATTAGTTGTTAAAAACGACGAATCAAATTACAATGCCGCTTATTATTTAGGAAATCTATATTATAATGGTCATGGTGTTGTTAAGGATTTAAAAAGAGCTTTTGAATTATATATGAAAGCAGCAACAAGAAGAGTTACTGAAGCTGAATATATGGTTGGTTTATGCTACTTAAGAGGCGAAGGTGTAAAGCAAGAATTATTCCAAGCTGTTGCATGGTTTACTGAAGCAGCAAAATATGCTCATCCATTAAGCCAATATTATTTAGGTGTTGCATATATGAATGGTGAAGGTATTACAAAAGATGTACCAAGAGCTGCACAATGGTTAGTGCATGCTGCAAACCAAGGTATTGTAGAAGCACAAAGAGAAGCTGGTAAATGTTATGAAATTTTAGGAAACTTCCATGGCGCTGCAACATTATTCCTTGCAGGCGCAAAAAATAAGGATGCAGAATCTCAATATAAATTATCAGAATATTATAGTGAAGGTAAAGGAATTACACAATCTACTCCTTTAGCAGTATTTTATTTAGAGGAAGCTTCAAAGCAAAACTTCGCACCAGCTCAGGTTGCATTAGGTAGAAGATATGATATGGGTAATGGTGTACAAAAGGATACTAAGCACGCATTAGAGCTTTATCAGATTGCTGCTAAGGCAGGAAATCCTGAGGCTGAAAATGCATTAGCTGAATCTTACCATTCAGGTGAGGGTATTATTCATGATAATACTTTAGCAGTACAATGGTGGACAAAAGCGGCTGAAGATGGAAATGTTGATGCTATGATTCACTTAGCAGAAATTTTAACTGACCCATCCGATAAAACAGTTATGGTTGACCTAGTTACTGCAAAGACTTGGTGGACAAAGGCTGCAGAAGCTGGTGATGCTTACGCTATGTATCGTTTAGGTGACTGCTTAGAAAATGGTATTGGTGTATCTAATGTTAATTTAGATGATGCATTTAAGTGGTATAGATTAGCTGCACAAAATGGTTATAAGGATGCAGAAGAAGCTTGTGCTAGATTTAGTAAGTCATTTACTGGTAAGGTAAAACTTAAAAAAATATAAAAAAATTATATTAATTATTTGGCAATTTCGTTATGGAATTGCCTTTAATTTTTAAATATAAAAAGATGGAAAAAGTATGTTGACACATGATTTTGCATTTGATATAATATAAAAGCACGTTTGTGCATAACCTGAGTGGGAGGACTATCACTTGAATAGTCTGTTTAACCACATCATTGACAAAAAGGAGGAAAAAGGTTCATGGCAAAGAAAGTTACAAAAGTTGTAAAGTTACAAATCGCTGCCGGCAAAGCAAATCCAGCTCCACCAGTAGGTCCAGCACTAGGACAGGCAGGAGTTAATATTCCAGGATTCTGTTCTCAGTTCAATGACGCAACAAAGGATAAGATGGGATATATATTGCCAGTTGTTATCTCTGTTTACGAAGATAGATCATTCACATTCGTAGTACATACACCACCAGCTGCAGACTTATTATTAAAGGCTGCTGGAATCCAAAAGGGTTCTGGTACACCTAATAAGAAGATTGTTGGTAAGGTTACTAGAGATCAATTAAGAGAAATTGCAAAGATGA
Organism: uncultured Erysipelotrichaceae bacterium; assembly: GCA_902783745.1. Taxonomy (GTDB): domain Bacteria; phylum Bacillota_I; class Bacilli_A; order Acholeplasmatales; family Anaeroplasmataceae; genus Anaeroplasma. The sequence goes on along the minus strand of CACZRY010000186.1, from coordinate 386 downwards.
AGATGTCTGACTTAAATGCAAATGACATTGAAGCAGGCGCTAACATTATTGCAGGTACAGCAAGAAACATGGGTATTGCTGTAGAAGATTAATTATTGGTTGTTATATATTAATATAAAACGACCTAAAACATGTGGGAGGAATTCCCGCTTGACCACATTTTAGGAGGAAAGACAATGAAGAGAGGAAAGAAGTACGCAGAAGCAGCAAAGTTAATCGAAGCTGGCAAGGCATATGATGCTAAGGAAGCTTTAGATTTAGCTATTAAGACTTCAACTGTTAAGTTTGATGCATCAGTAGATGTTGCATTCAGATTAAACATTGATCCACGTAAGGCTGAACAAAACATCCGTGGTGCTATCGTGTTACCAAATGGTACAGGTAAG
>CACZRY010000185.1 GCA_902783745.1 uncultured Erysipelotrichaceae bacterium | reverse complement strand
TTAACAAAGCTTGATGGTGATACACGTGGTGGTGCAGCATTATCAATTAAGGAAATGACAGGTATTCCTATTAAATTAATGTCAAATGGTGAAAAACTAGATGCATTAGAAGTATTCTATCCAGATCGTTTAGCTGATCGTATACTTGGAATGGGTGATGTTTTAACATTAATTGATGAAGCTCAAGCAAACATTTCAGAAGATGAAATGAAATCAGCAGCTGAAAGAATGATGTCTGATTCATTTAATTATAATGACCTATTAAAGCAATTTAAGATGATTAAAAGAATGGGTTCATTATCTCATATATTAGGATTCTTACCTGGTATGGGTAAAATGAAATCAGCTTTAGCTAATGTTGATGATAAGGCATTTGATAAAATTGAAGCTATCATCACATCAATGACTGAAGAAGAAAGAAAACATCCTGAATTAATTGAAAAGGAATTCAAAAGACGTGATCGTATTGCAAAAGGTTCAGGTCGTTCAATTCAAGAAGTTAATAAATTAAGAGAATCACTTGCTCAAATGAAACAATCTATGAAGCAAATGAAAAATATGAACGAAGACGATATGAAGCGTATGCAACAACAAGTAAAAAATGGAAACTACTCAGGTATGCAACAGCCTAAGGTTAAAAAGGGCAAGGGCAAAGGAAAGGGTACTTTCAGATTTTAATTAAAGGAGTAAATATGGAAATTGTATCAAGTATTTATACAAATTTAGAATTAACTGAATACATTTCATATATTGATGCAGCATTATTAATGCTGCCTTCTTATTCTATGGTATATAATGACTTAAATTTAGATGAGGCAATTAATTATTTAAGGGATAATAATAAAAAAATAATTTTATCCTTTGATAAGATTATGCATCCAAATGATATGGTAGATGTTAAGCCTTTTATACTTAAGTATAAAGATTATAATGATATATATTTTTATGTAACAGATACAGGTTTATTAAATTATTTATTAGACTTAAATTTAAATAATAGAATAATTTATAATCCAATGACAATGCTATGTAATGCTAAAGATTTATCTATATATAATTCATTTGGAATTGATTTAGCATTAAGTGAAGAAATAACATTAAAGGATACTATAGATATTTATAATGAAGTAAAACCAAATTTATTTATGATGATGTTTGGATATAGACTAATGTTTTATTCAAAAAGAAAATTAGTATCATTATATGGAGAAAAGATTTCTAAAAATATAGCTTTAGATAATCTAGTATTAAAAGAATCTACAAGAGATGATATTATGCCTATAATTGAGAATAAGAATGGTACATTAGTATATAGATCATATATCTTAAATTTATTTAAGAACATTAATCAATTGCAATTTATTAAATATGCTTATCTTGATTCATTAAAAATAGATAATGATAAATACATTAAAGCATTAAAATGTTTTTATGATTTTAAGAATAATAAAATATCATTTGATGAAGGAATTGATATCTTAAATTCATTAGGATTAGATTATGAAGATGGATTCTTATATAAGGATTCAGTATACCAAAAGGAGGAGTTAAAAAATGACTAAGTTTGAATTACTCGCTCCTGCAGGAGATTTAGAAAAATTAAAGGTTGCAGTATTATATGGTGCAAATGCGGTATTCATTGGAGGACAAAGATTCTCATTAAGAAGCCGTGCTTCTAATTTCACATTTGATGAAATAAAAGAAGGATGTGAATTTGCACATAAGCATGGCGCAAAAATACATGTAACATGTAATATTGTAATGCATAATTTAGATACAGATGGTGTATTAGAATATTTAAAGGCACTTGAAGATGCAGGTGTTGATTGTATTATTGCATCATCAACATATATTCTATCTTTAGTTGCAAAATACACTAAGATGGAACCTCACGTTTCAACTCAATGCTCATCTGCAAATCCAGATGTTGCCGCATTCTATAAAAAGATTGGATGCAAAAGAGTTGTTTTTGCAAGAGAATTATCTTTAGATGAAATTAAAGAATTTAAGGATAATACAGATTTAGATGTTGAATCTTTTATTCATGGTGGTATGTGTGCAGGCTATTCAGGCAGATGCATGCTTTCAAATAATATGACAAACAGAGATGCAAATAGAGGTGGATGTGCTCATTCATGTAGATGGAATTATGATTTATATCAAAATGGTGTAAAAATAAATCCTGATGGTGATTATTTTTCTATGTCATCAAAAGATTTATGTGCTATAAGAGCTATACCTAAGCTTATGGATATAGGTGTTAATTCATTTAAAATCGAAGGTAGAATGAAATCATTACATTATATTGCGACAGTAGTAAATGCATATAGAAGAATAATTGATGAATATGAAACTACAGGTACTGTTAAGGATTTTAGTATTTATGAGGATGCAATCGCAAAGGCTGAAAATAGATTAACAGGTCAAGGATTCTTATTCCATGAACCAACAATTAAAGAACAATTATATGATTTAAATTTAACATGTCCAACAAAGGAATTTATTGGTATTGTTAGAAAATATGACAAAGAAACTAAGACAGCATATATTGAACAAAGAAATTATTTCTTACCTAACCAAGATATAGAAGTATTTTCACCAAATGGATCATTTATTATAAATGTTGGTGATGTATATAGAATGGATGATACACTAATCGATGCCGCAAGACATCCATTAGAGGAATTAAAATTTAAATCTGATGTTGAATTACATCCGTTTGATTTATTAAGGATGTTATAATATGCCAAATACTTGGATTAATGATTTAAATATAGAAATTATACAAGAATATAAACCAAGAAATAGAAGAACATATATTAAGCCAAGATATCCAAATACTGTTATAATTACATCTCCTAGATATTTATCAAATGATGAATTATTAAATCTATGTAAGAAATTTGAATCTTATATATATAAAACATTAAAGAAAAAGCCTAAAGAGAAGGTTAAGACAAATACTATCCATTTATTTGGAGAGATGTATAATTTTAAGGTTTTATATGATCTATATAATCATATAGAAATAGTAGATAAAGATTTTATTTGTTATATTAAAGATGATAATACTAATATAAATGCAATTATTGATGAATATTATTACAAAAGAACAAAGGATTTTATTGAATATTATTTTGATACAATAAAGCTTGATATGAATCTTAATTTTGATATTAAGGTTTCTTATAAAAAGGTTAAGACATATTATGGAGAATGTATACCATCAAGAAGAGAGGTTATATTTTCTATTAACCTTGCAAGGTATTCTCCAATATATTTTAAAAGTGTTATATATCATGAGCTTGCACATTTTTACTATAGAGGACATGGAGATGACTTTTATATATTAATGGAGAAAAAATTTCCTAATTATAAAAGGATACAACATGAAATGCGAATGAAGAGATATCAAGATATTTATTAATCTTGATTTTTTATAGAATTTTGCTATAATAATTAATGTTTATAAACGGAGGCCTAAAGATGGAAACTAAGCAATATACATTTACAAGATCTTATAAGAAGATGCTTGAGGACGAATTAATTAGAAGAGAAACTGTTGAAGCTGATAGAATTAAGGCTGCAGTTGCTGAAGCAAGAGCACAGGGAGACTTATCTGAAAACGCTGATTATTCAGCTGCAAGAGAAGAACAAGGTAAGAACCAAGGTAGAATTGATGAAATTAAAGCTATGCTTAAGAACTGTAAGATTGTTGAAACTTACACAGTTGAAGTATTATATCCTGGTTCAAGTGAACCTGAAAAGTATTATGTATGTGGTGCTGAATCTGATCCATTCCATAATATAATTTCTGACCAATCACCTTTATATAAGGCTATTGAAAACCATAAGGCTGGTGATACAGTTTCTTTCGTTGCAGGAAGAAATGGTAAGGTCGTTTCTGTTAAGCTTATTACTTTAAGAGAAGCTACACAAGATGAACAAAATGAAATTGAAAAGATTCACGATGAATCTAAAAAGTAATTAATTAAGGTTAGCTTTGAAAAGCTAACCTTTAATTTTAAAAAAATTAAAGGAATTTAATGAAAGCACTTGCAAAATACACTAAATATTGTATAATTTAATTGATTTTTAAATCATATGGAGGAAAAGAGAATGACAAAACTAGAAATCGTTGCTAATTTATCTGATGAATTAGGATTATCAAAGAAGGAAGCTGGCCAAGCTTATGATATCGTTGTTGCAAAGATTATCGAAGGATTAAAGGTAGAAGGTAAGGTTGCAATTAATGGTCTTGGTACTTTCCAGGTAAAGGAAAGAGCAGCTAGAGAGGGTAGAAATCCTGCAACTGGAGATACAATCGTAATTCCAGCCTCAAAGAATGTTGCATTCAAGGTTGCTAAGGTTTTAAAAGACGATCTTAACAAGTAATTTGCTTTTAAGTTATTATTAAACGTTATTTTTGTAATTAATAGAGCACTTAAGGGTGCTCTATTTTTTAAGCTATTGAATATTAAAAAGATTAGGAAGTTGGTAGAATGAATCCATTCAGTGCTATTTATTGTAATAATACGAAGGAATTAAAATTATATATTGATAAGAATGATATCAACATTAGAAACGAAAAGGAAATGTCACTTTTAGAATATGCTATCGTTTTTAATAATCCTGATGCATTTGAACTATTATTAGATAACTACATAGATGTAAATATTAAAGATAGATATGGGGATACTGCAGCTCATTACTGTGTTACATATAATAGAATGGGTTACTTAAAATCTTTAATTAATCATAATGCTGATTTATCTATAAAGAATAATGATGGTGAAACACCTCTTTATAAGGCATGTAGCTTAGGTAGAGAAGATATGGTTAAGCTTTTTGTTGAAGCTAAACCTTTAGATATCCATGAATTTAATGGTAAGCATGAATCTATTTTTATGGCTTTAATTAGAAGCCGTAATATGAATTTATTATCTTCAATTGAGGTTGATAATTACGTTTTAGATGAAAAAGATTATGCAGGAAATACACCATTGCACATTGCAGCTAAAAGAGGAGATATTACTGTTGTAAAATACTTACTTGATAAAGGTGCATTTGTTAATAGTAAGAATCTTAATAGAGAAACACCATTATTCTTTGCGGCAGAGAATCATCATAAGGATGTTATTGATGCGTTAATTAAACATGGTGCAATAGTTGATTGTATTTCAAAATTACATGATACTATTTATCATAGAATTCATGATGATGATTTAGAAGGATATATTAATATGAAGGCAGCATATTACGGAGTTGACCAATATTATATTGATTATCCACTTCATTATTCTATTATTATGGAAGACTTTGAAAGAACAGTTAAATATTCTGAAATGTCTAATACAAATAGAGCAGATAAATATGGCTTTAAGCCACTTGCACTAGCAAAAAAAGTAGGAAACGAAAGAATTATTGAGTTCTTGAATAAAAAATTTGAAAAATAGTTGAATTTAATCTATTTTTAAATTATAATAAACATAGTGAATTAAGAGAGGTTCGGAGCCTCTCTTATTTTATTGATTGGAGGTAATAGAATTGGATATTAATATTTGTGAAAAAATTTTAGAACCATTCATTAAAGAGAATGATTTAATATTCTATTCAGTAGAATTAACTAAAGAAGCTTCTGAGTTGGTATTAAGAGTTACTTTAGATAAAGAGGATGGCATTGATTTAGAAATGCTTGCGAAAGCAAATGAATATTTATCTGAAAGATTAGATAAGTATGATGCTGATATGCCTGAATATTTACTTGAAGTTACATCTCCTGGTGCTGAAAGAGTATTAAGAAATGATGAAGAGATAGAAAAATATCTTGGTTATTATATTCATGTTGAGATGAATGATAATACTATTTATGAAGGTACTTTAGAAGAACATGATAATGATTCTGTTACCGTAAGAGTTAATTTAAAAGGTAGATTTAAGAATTTTAAATTATTAAAGCAAAATATGAAATTAATAAGACTTGCAGTTAAGATTTAATTAGGAGGAGAAAATAAAATGATTAATAAGAAGTTTTTTGAATCAGCTAAGGAACTAGCTGAGGAAAGAGGAATAACTGTAGAAGATGTTTATGAAATTATAAAAGATGGTTTAAAGAAGTCTTTTAAAAGAGAATATGGCAATGAATCTTGTGAGATTGTTGTAGATCCTGTTAAGACAGAAATCTTATGCTATTCAGTTAAGAAGGTAGTTGAAGAATTATCTGATGCTGAGACACTTGCTTTAGAAGAAAATCCAATTAAGGAAATCACTTTAGAAGAAGCTAAGCAAATTAAGAAGAATGCTAAGGTTGGAGATATCATTAAACAAGTTGTTGATATTAAGGAATTCTCAAGAACATCTATTGGTGCAACAAAGAATATGACAGTACAAGGTGTTCGTCAAAAGCAAAGAGCACAAGCATTTGATCATTTCAAGGATATGGAAGGTGAAATGGTTACTGCAACTGTTGCAAACGTAAATGATAAGTATGTAATTTTAGATTTAGGTTATGGTGCAACATCAACTTTATCTAATCGTGAATTATTACCAACTGATAATTTCTCAATTGGTGATACATTACGTGTATATATTAAGAAGGTTGAAGAATCAACTAAGGATCCTAAGATTACTGTTTCAAGAATTGATAAGGAATTAGTAAAGAGATTAATGGAAAACTATATTCCAGAAATCAAGGATGGTACTATTGAAATTAAGGG
>CACZRY010000184.1 GCA_902783745.1 uncultured Erysipelotrichaceae bacterium | reverse complement strand
TTTTTTTTACGCCCTTTATAAAACCCTTTCAGGCTAATAATATTTGACAAGATTTAAACTTAATATTATAATAAGTGTAGATTGAACGTTTGTATTGAAGTGAATATTTTAACTTGAAGTTAGAATTTTTTTTGGATGATTATTTAGTTGATAGTTTTAGTCATAAATGTAGGTTGGGTAGCTTTTATAGTACTTTAGGGGAAAAGACTAGATTATTTCTAGGTAAATCCAGGCGATTTAAAATTTTAATTTGTTTATGTTAAAGTAGTAAAGGTTATATTGTACTTATAACTATAAAAAAACACTTTGAAAGGGGAGAATAATAAAAAGTACAATTTATTATTCGAAAATGAATTATGAAGAAAAAAATTGGATTAGTAGCATTATTATTATCTGGTGCGAGTGCTATAGCATTAACAGGCTGTAATTCAGCTGAAGTACAAGAAAATAAGGATGATATAGCAAAACTTAATCGTACTGTAACAGCTTTAGAAACTAGAATTTCTACAGTTGATGAAACATTAAAGAAGGCTATTGCAGATGAAATTGCAAAGGTTAATGCTTCAATGGCTGCGGTTGATGAAGCATCAAAGAAAGCAATAGATGAAGCAATTGGTTCATTACAAGCTGAAATTGAAATGGCTGATGTTAAAGTTAAGGAAGATTTATTAGAAAGTATTTCTAGTACTAAGGATACATTAGAAACTGAATTAAATACTGCAAAAGAAGAATTAGCTTCAGAAATTGGTACATCAGTAGATGAGTTAGATAAAAAAATTTCTGATTTAGATGCTTCAGTTAAGGAAACATTAAAGTCATACGCAACAGTTGAAGCATTAAATGCTGCAATCAAAAGAATTGAAGCATTAGAAACAACAGTTGCTGATTTAAATGCTGGTACTGTTACAGATAGTGAACTTCAAAATGCAGTTCAAGAATTATCTGGAGTTGATGAAGACCTACAAGCTCAAATTGATAGCTTAAAGGATTCAAGTGATGATTATTCTACAAGAATTAAAGCACTTGAGGATGCAAAGACTGAAATTGATACTAAGATTAAAGCAATTGAAGGTACACTAACTGCTTATAATATAAGAATAAATACATTAGAGACTTTAGTTGGTACTTTACAAGAGAATGGTACTAATTATGAAAAATCTATTGAGGATTTAAAGAAGGCTGATGCAGATTTTACAAAAACAATTGACAGTTTAACTACTTTATCAGCAACAAAGCAAGAATTAACAAACAATATTGCTGCATTAAATCTTGTTGATCAAAAATTACAAGCTGCAATTGATGCTGCAAAGACTGAATTACAAGAAAAAGATAAAGATTTAGATTCAAAGATTTCTAATATCTTAACAACACTTGATAATCATGAAAAAGCAATTAAGGATTTATTAACAGCAATAGGCGAATCAAGCCAAGGTGTTACTAACTTATTAGAAGATTTCTATGGTGAAGATACTAAACAGGCTAAGGGTGCTTATGTTTATGAACTATCACAGGTTTATGCTGATTACCAAGAGCAATTAGCTGAAGTTAAAGAAGAATTAATTAAAACATATACTGTTGATGGAGTTATTAAAGACGAAGATAATAAGTTCATTAATGAATTATATGATAGATTATATGCAACTTCTAACCACGAAATGCAAGGTCACTTATATAAGGGTATTGAATTTATTACACTTGCAGCAACTGAAGAGGATGCAGCAGCAGCATATTCAGAATATGCAGAAAAACTAGAATCATTTATTAATGAAGCAAGATTTGAAATTAGTAAGGAAATCTTAAGACAGCAAGTAGCTAAGTATTCTTATATGCCAGCAGATACTCAAACTGCAATCTTAAAACAAATTGAAGATATTAAATATGTAACTGCTGATACATATGAAATGTCTGCATCTGAAATTGATGATTACTACAATATGAGAGTTAATACAATTACTATTTATGCTACAAGAGCTGCTAATATTGAATCAGCATATAGTCAAAAGAAGACTGTTAAAGATTTAATTTCAGCATTAACTAATATAACTCCAGAAGAAAAAGAAAGATTAATTGGTTTAGCTGATGACTCTGTTTCAATTGAATCATTTATGGAATTAGGTGAAACTCTTGAAATGGATGAATCTATTTTAGTTAAAGAAACTTATGATGCTGCAATTGCAAGCATCAATAAGCTATCAGCTGATGATAAGGCTGAATTAATATTATTAGGTCAACAAGCTTTAGGCTATGATCATGCAAGAGCTTATAATGCAAACGCATTAACAGCAATTGCAGCATTACAACAATTAGCAACACAAACTGAAAATTTATCAACTGTAAATAAAACAATTAACGGAGTTTCAGTACTTGATGATTATTTAGGTTGTGCTAAGCAAGAAGATGTAGTTTCATTATATAATGATAATAAAGCACAAATGGATATTTACGTATATGAAGCAACTAAGTATGATGCTTTATTAGACCATAATAATACAAACTATAATAATTTAGACACATTATTACTTGCTATTACATCAGATGAAAAAACATCTATTTTAAAAAAGGTTACAAGCGTTGTAGTTTTTAATGCATACTTTAATGATACATTTGAAACTACAAAAGCAATTGATGAAAAGTTAGCTGAAGATATAGCTTATGTTGATTTATTAGTTGCTCAAGCTAAAGCATATGAGGCAGCAAGAGCTTATGATATTGGATATGAAGAAATGGTTGCTCAATTAACTAGTATCACAAGTGATGAAAAGAAAACAATCAATGGTTTAATTAAGGGTACAGTATCTTATGATATGTATATTGAAGCAATTGATACAATTGATAAAGTTCAAACTAAATTATCAAGCGATAAAAAAGCAATTGATTTAATTTATGAACAAGCTAAAGCATATGATATTGCAAGAGGATATGATATTTCTAATGAAGCAACAATTACTGCACTTGATACTATTACATCAGATGAAAAGACTGCAATTAATAAATTAATTAATGAAACAGTTTTATATAACAACTATATTAATGAAAATTTAGATACTAAGACAAAGATTGCTGAACAAGTTGATGCTGATACCAAAGCAATTGATCTAATTGTTGCACAAGCTACTGCTTATAATAATGTTAGAAAATATGAAGCATCAAAAGAAGCAATTGTTTCTGAATTTAATAACATTACTGCAGAAGAAGTAAAGAGTATTAATGAAGCAATTAATGCATTAGTATCTTATAATTCATTTGTTGGTGCACTTGAATCTAAAGATATTGAAACTTCAGTTGAAGCAACTAAGGCAGCTGTAGATTTATTATTAGCACAGGCTATAGCATATGATGATGCAAGAGGATTTGATATTAGCATTGAAGAAGATATTACTGAATATTTAACATATATACCTTCTACAGAAATAAAAAATATTAATAATTTAATTGGTGCTGTTTCAGTATATGCTGATTATATTTCTAACGTTAATTTAAAGAATCAAGACGATATTGATAAGAAGTATCAAGCTGATACTGCTGCAATGACATTATTACACCATCAGGCACAAGCATATGATACTGTTATTCTTGCAATGGAAAATAGAATTGATGATTTAGAAACACTAGAAATGTTAACTGAAGATGAAGCTACTGCAGCAACTAAATTATTCCAAGCAATTCCTGTATATGCTAATTATATTAATGCATTAGCTAATGATGACTTAATTGAAAAGAAGAAACAAACTGATTTAGATGCATTAGACTTGATTTCTTATCAAGTAACACAGTATAACCATGATAGAGATTATGATGTTACTACTGAAGGAGCTATTAATAATTTAACTTTTATTACATCAGAAGAAAAAACATCTATTAATAAATTAATTAAAGCAATTCCAGTATTTGCTGACTATATTGCATTAACAAAAACAACAGATGTTGATGCAAAGAGTACTGCAAATTGTGACGCAATGTTATTATTAAAACAACAAGCAGTTGCATATGATTATACAAAGGGTGTTGCTTCAGATAAGGTAGCTCATGTAAAAGAATTAACAAATATTACATCAGAAGAAAAGACTACAATTTGTGATTTAATTAATGCTGTACCAGTATATAATGAATATATTGAAGCACTTGCTAATACAACTGCTATTGCTGATAAAGCTACATCAGATGCTCAAGCAATGAATTTAATTATTTATAAGATTGATAATTACAAAGCATCAAGAGATTACGAATTATCTTACGAAAATGCATTAGATAATGAGAATGTAAAATTCTCTAAAGATGATATCACTTCTATGAAGGGATACTTAAATGCTGTACCAGTATTTAAGAGTTATGTTGATGCAACTACTACAACTGCAATAGATACTTTACTTGCAGCTGAAAAACAAAGCGTTGATATTATCGTACATGAAATCCAAGATTTCGAATCTATAATCAAGTATGTTACTGAAGCTGTTAATGCAAATGCAACATATGTAGAACGTGCTGAACGTACAACAGTTAATGGTTTAATGAATGCTATTCCATCTTGGAATAACTATAAAGAAAAATCAATTACAGATAGTGCAACTCAATTAGCAAGTGATAAGGCTACTGTTGATTTATTAAAAACTCGTATTTCTACATTCTATAAAATTGTTGATTATGTTGCATCAAGCAATGGTTATGTTGATGAAATTAATCCAGAAAATGGAACATTTAATAGCGATGATAAGGCTAAGTTTAAGGCGTTATTTGCAACATATGCTACAGAAGAAGTATTTGATGCTGCTATAGCTGATTTCACAACAGATAAGGCTTATAATGATTATTATGCTCAAACTAAGGTAGCAATTGATTTACTTGCAAAGACAAGTCCACAAACATTTGCAAATATTATTAATCTAGTTGCAGTAGAAACTGCTAAGATTAATGCTAATGTAACTTTAAGTGCTGAATTAAAGAAAGCATTTATTGATAATATTAGAGGATATGCAGTATATGATAATTATATTTTAGCAACAAGTGAATTTGATGAAGAATCTGATTATACAAATTATCAAGCAACTGTTAAATCAGCAATTGATTCAATTGATAAGATTGTAAATTATGAGCTTCAAATTCTTGCATACGCAAATACTAAGAAGACTCAAATTGAAACTGCAAGAGCAACTAATGGCGATATTACATCTGCAGAAGCAACTTATTTAAATAAGGTTATTGATGCAATTTATCAAGAAACAACTAATAAGAATGTTACATCTGTTACTGATGCAGCTGATAATTACAATAAGGCTAAGAGTGAAATGGATGGCGCTACAAGTGCAATTCATACATTCAATGTTGTAGATGATGCAATTAACAAGTTAAACAAGTCTTTAGATGAATATGTTCACAATGCAGAAGTATATATCCATGATTCTTATTATGAAGATGTTTATAAGAACTCTGAAAAAGCATGGAACGAATATGTTGATGATATCCTTGCTAAGAAGGAAGAAACACAATATAAATATACATTACCTGAAGTATTTGATTATACAACATTTAATACATTCATTACATCATTACCACAGCCAACAACTATTACTAATAGAATTAGTTTATTAGCTACATGGTATGAAAATGAAGAAGATGCTGATGAAGATGGTATGGAAGATGGTATGCTTTATAAGATTACTTATAAGTTCTATGAATTAGAAGCAGAAACTCTTACTGAAGCTAAGCCATTATACATTGATAAGCTTGAAACTGCTTACCAAAGCTATATCGCATTTAATGGCACAGATGCTACTAAGCCAAATTATAGTTCAGTAGCTAACAAGATTAAGCTTGCTAATAATACATATAAGAATATTATTAACAACGCTACATCTGCTAAGGCAGTTATTGAAGGCTATGAAAATGGTGTTAAGGCTATGGATCAATTAGTAATTCAAATTGCTAAGGACTTCTATTTAGCTGAATTCGATAGTTTATATGATGAATTAATTAACGACAATCCAGACTTCCAAGATGAGTTATCTGATGCATATGATCATTGGCAAGGCAATATCTATACCGCATCTACAAGTCAGGATGTTGCAACTCAATATGAACTTGCATATGAAGCATTAAATGCAGTTGTAGATGAAATCTAATTTATAGCATTAAATAATTTCTATTAATCCAATAGATTTTATGGTGGCTTTCACGAAAGTGGAAGCCACCTTTTTACATAATTTTGTTAAATAATGTTAAATTGCTAACAGGGTTGAACTATTTTTACAGATGAATATAATATAAATAAATGCTAACACCGTTAGCAATATTTTGGAGGTTTATATGACAGAAGAAGAAATTCATAAAATAATATTAAAATTTAGACCAAAAAAGATGCTACCTGAAAATGTAGAAGGTATGAGATTTGTTTGTAATTATTTATGTGAAAAAGGCAAGACAAATGTTAAAGAGCTTTGTGATGTTTTATCGGTTTCATCTGCAAGAATGGCAGTAATTATTAATAAGCTTGAAGAAAAGAAATATGTAAGAAGAATTAAAGGTGTTAAAGATAAAAGAGTTACTTATGTTGAACTTACTTTAGAAGGTATTAATGCTATACAAGATGTAAAGGTTCAAACTTTTAAGATTTTCAATAAGATAAAAGAAGTATTAGGTGAAGATGAATTTGAAAGATTCATGCACGATTTAGATAAAATATCTGAGATAAGGATGGAGGATATTAAATGTTAAAAATATTTAAGTATTTAAGAAAAATAGATTATTTGTTTATTCTATTTATAATTACATTTGTTGTAATACAGGTATGGTTAGAATTAACTATGCCAGATTATACACAAAAGCTTACTACATTAGTTTCTGAGGTTATTCAAAATAATAAGCTTAAAGAAATGGGATTAACTGACGAATTAAAAGAAATATCTATGAATGATGTTTGGTTTAATGGTGGTATGATGATTTTATGCGCTTTTGGCGCAATGATATCAGCATTTGTATGTGGATTTTTCTCATCAAGAGTTGCATCATCATTATCAAAGAATTTAAGAGATAATTTATTCTTAAAGGTAAATGGTTTTTCTCAAAAAGAAATCAATCAATTCTCAACTCCATCATTAATCACAAGAACAACTAATGATGTTGTACAAATTCAAAATTTCTTTGCGATGGGTCTACAATTGATGCTAAGAGCACCAATTATGGCAATATGGGCTGTTTTTAAGATTACTTTTACTAATGTTAAATGGACTTTAGCTGCAATTATTGCAGTAAGTGTAATCATTATTTTTGCAACATTAATTATGGCATTTGGTATTTCTAAATTTAGGAATATTCAAAAGTTAACAGATGATTTAAATGATAAAACAAGAGAAAACATTAGTGGTGTTAGAGTAATAAGAGCATTTAACGCAACAGATTATCAAACAAAGAAATTTGAAGATGTTAATAATAAAACATATAAGAATAATATGCAAGTTTCTATATTAACATCATTTATGAACCCTGTAATGATGCTTGTAATGAATGGATTAACATTATCTATTTATTGGATTGGTGCATTCTTAATTAAAGAAAGTCCTGAAAATGCATCTGTATTATTAGGTGAAATGACTGCGTTTGCTTCATATTCTATGCAAATTGTTATGTCATTTATGATGCTTGTATTCTTGTTTATAATATTACCAAGAACTGTAGTTTCTGCAAAAAGAATAAATGAAGTATTAGATAAGAATACATCTATTACTGATGGTAATTATATAGATGATACTAATTTAAATGATGGTGTATCTATTGAATTTAAAAACGTATCATTTTCATATGGTGATGAAGAAAAATATAGTTTAATAGATTTGAATTTTGAAATAGAAAAAGGTAAGACAACTGCAATTATTGGACCTACTGGTTCAGGTAAAACAACAATTGTTAATTTAATATCAAGATTATATGATGCGACTAAAGGAGAAATTTTAGTTAATGGTATTAATGTTAAAGATTATAAAATAAATGATCTAGAATCTAAAATTGCAGTAGCATCTCAAAAGGCAATGATGTTAAAGGGTACAATTAAAGATAATATTTGTTATGGCGATGATAGTAATAAAACAGAAGAAGAAAAGGAAGAAAGCCTTAATAAAGCAATAAGAGTATCTCAATCTAATTTTATTTTTGATGATAGCTTAGGTACTGCAAAAGAAGTTTCACAAGGTGGAACTAACTTTAGTGGAGGACAAAAACAAAGATTATCTATCGCAAGAACATTATATAAGGATTCATCAGTAATGATATTTGATGATACATTTAGTGCCTTAGATTTTAAAACAGATATGCTTGTAAGAAAGGGCATTAATGATGAATACAAAAATAAAACAGTAATTATAATTGCACAACGTATTGGTACAGTTAAGAATGCAGATAAAATTATAGTATTAAATGATGGAAGAATTGATTCTATTGGTACACATGATGAATTAATTAAAAATTCAGAATTATATAAGGATATTGCATTATCACAATTAGAAAAGGAGGAACTATAGTATGCCACCACATGGAAGAAGACCTATAAAAAAAGAAAAGCTTGATACTAAGTCTTTAAAAAAGCTATTTATATATGCCAAAAGATATGTTCCTGCCTTAATAATTGGTATAATTCTTGCGATAGGTTCAAGTGTTACATCTATTATTGGACCTAATAGAATAAAAGAATTAGTAAATAATATATTTGATATGGATAAGTTTACACCTATTGCAATTTCTTTAGTAATAATTTATTCACTAGGTGTATTATTAGGCTATTTCCAAAGCTTAATAACAAATATAGTAACACAAAAGCTTTCAAAAGAATTAAGAACTGATATTAATAATAAACTAAATAAATTACCTTTATCATATTTTGATTCTCATGCAAGAGGTAATATATTATCAGTTGTTACAAATGATGTTGATACAATTGGTCAATCACTAAGTCAATCACTTGCATCAATATTCTCATCAACAGTATTATTTATAGGCGTTGTATTTATGATGTTTTATACATCATGGATTTTAGCTTTAGTTACAATTTCAGCATCACTAGTTGGTATCATTGGATTATTTATTGTATCTATGTTCTCACAACGTCATTTCAATCGTAGACAACAAATGCTTGCAGAAATGAATTCTGATATAGAAGAAATATATACTAACCATCAATTAGTTGTTACATATAACGCTAAAAATCAGGAATTAAAAAGATTTAAAGATATTAATACAAAACTATACAATGCAAACTGGAAAAGTCAATTTCTAGGCGGTTTAATGATGCCTATGATGAATTTTTCTGGTAACCTTGCATATTCATTAATATTTATTGTTGGTATTGCAATATTTATTTCAAAAGGACAAAGTGATGTTGCAATATTAGGAACATTAATATCATTTACAATTTATGCTAGATTATTTACTCAGCCACTTCAAAGTATAAGTCAAAATATTACATCTATGCAGCAAGCTAGTGCTGCATCAAGAAGAGTATTTGAATTCTTAGGTGAACAAGAAGTTTCAAATGAAGATAATAAAGATTTATTACCTAGTGTTATTAATGGTGATGTATTATTTAAAAATGTTAAATTCTCATATGTTCCTGATAAGGAAATAATACATGATTTTAACGCAAGTATTAAGCGAGGACAAAAGGTTGCAATAGTAGGACCAACAGGTGCAGGTAAGACTACAATAGTTAATTTATTAATGAGATTTTATGATGTTAATTCAGGAGAAATCTTAATTGATGGATTAAATATTAATAATATTAAACGTGAAAGCATAAGAGAAAGCTTTGATATGATATTACAAGATACTTGGTTATTTGATGGTACTATTAAAGAAAATTTAGTATTTAATAATCCAAATGTTAAAGATGAGGCAATTAATAATGCGATTGATGCAGTAGGATTAACACATTATATTAATTCACTACCTAATGGACTTGATACTAAAATATCTGGTAATATGTCATTATCTGAAGGACAAAAGCAGCAGCTTACAATCGCAAGAGCGATTATAAAAGATGCTCCTATGTTAATATTAGATGAAGCAACATCTAATGTTGATACAAGAACAGAAGTTGTAATTCAGAATGCAATGGATAAACTTACTATAGGTAGAACATCATTTGTAATTGCACATAGATTATCTACTATTAAGAATGCTGATGTTATTTTAGTAATTAATAATGGTGATATAGTAGAAATGGGTAATCATAATGAATTATTAAAGAAAAATGGATTCTATTCAGAACTTTATAATTCACAATTTGCTGTATTTGATTAAATTAAGGTGCTATTTTATTTGATGATGTAATAGAAATAATAGATGTTAATAAATATATATTAAAAAATATAAGCTAAATACGTCATAAGTTCTTTTGCCTTTATTGACTTATTTATCAAAAAAAGATAAAATAAGTAATGGTTTTAAATCTAATATAGATTTAGAAGAATCATAACATATAACAATTTCTTTAGGAGGATATTAAAAATGGGTATGTTTGATAAGTTATTAGCTAACTTAAAGGCTAAAAGAAAGACTATTGTATTTACAGAAGGTACTGATGCTAGAATTTTATCAGCAGCATCAAGATTATTAAAAGAAGACTTAATGGATGTTATCCTTTGTGGTAATGTTGATGCAGTTAAGGCTGCAGCAAAGCAAGGTGGATTTGATGTTTCTAAGGCTCAAATCTTAGACCCTTTAACATATGAAGGATTCGATGAAATGGTTAATACTATGGTTGAATTAAGAAAGGGCAAGATGTCAGCTGAAGATTGTGCAGCATCATTAAAGAAGTCTAACTACTTTGGTACAATGTTAGTTAAGATGGGTAAGGCTGATGCATTACTTGGTGGTGCTACTTATTCAACTGCTGATACAGTAAGACCAGCATTACAATTAGTAAAGACTAAGAAGGGTGCTAACCTAGTTTCTTCAGTATTCATTCTAGTTCGTGAAAAGAACGGCGTTGAAGAAAGAATCGCAATGGGTGACTGCGCAATCAATATTGATTACCAAGATACAGTTGATAAGGAAACTGGTGAAGTTAAGGTTAAGGCAGCTGAAAAGCTTGCAGAAGTTGCTGTTGAATCAGCTAAGACAGCTGCATACTTCGGAATTGATCCAAAGGTTGCAGTATTATCATTCTCAACTTATGGCTCTGGTAAGGGCGGTACAGTTCAATTATCTCATGATGCAGTAATTGAAGCTCGTAAGAAGGATCCTAACCTAGTTATCGATGGTGAATTCCAATTCGATGCTGCTGTTTCTCCAGTAGTTGCTAAGACTAAGTGTCCTGATTCTAAGGTTGCAGGTCAAGCTAATACATTTATCTTCCCTCTAATCGAAGCTGGTAACATTGGTTATAAGATTGCTCAAAGATTAGGTGGATATGAAGCATATGGTCCTATTCTTCAAGGCTTAAATGCTCCAATCAACGACTTATCTCGTGGATGCAACGCTGATGAAGTTTATAAGATGGCTATCATTACAGCTGGTATGGCTGAATAATCCTAAATTAATATATTAAAATTTGGTGGTAAGATAATTACCACCTTTTTTATTAAAAAAAGCCATGTGATTCATGGCTTACTTAATTTCTAAATTTTTATTATCATTATTAAAATATAATTCATCTATTGTCTTTAAATAATTAAGTCTAGGCATATATCCTTCTTTAATTAAATGACAATTCTCTTTGAATATAGAATAAGGTATAGATTTTCTTTCACCATTATTATACGCTTTATCCCAATATTCTAATATTAAATCAATAGGTACAAAATAAAACTCATTATATTGATTAAATGAAATAATCATAAACGCAATACCACCATGTTTTGCAATCATTCTTAAATGGTTAACTTGATGTGGATGAATGTTTGCTAAAGGGAAAGCTGTTTTATTATGATTTTCTTTCGCATCAAAATCAATATATTTACCTTTATATAACCCATTATAGTCTGTTGTTGAAGGTGTTTTATAATAAGCCTCAGTTATTACCGCTTTTGTACGTGAAGGATAATCTACTTTTACAATTTGAATAGGAGTAGGCTTTTTATGTATTACTGCAATATCATTAACTAAATAATAAGTGTTAGATTCATTAATCATCTCTTCAAGATTCATACCTAGATTTGCTTTACCTAAGTTTTTCTTTTTTGAATCTTTACTTTTAATAGCTTCATTTTTAGTTGCATGTTTTATAGTTTCATTCTTTTTTACACCGGAAGGGAATTTCATTTTGTTATCACCAAAAATATTTTATCACAAATGTAAACGTTTTTAAATTTCAAATGAAAAAAACTATATTATAATGTATAAGAATTATATTAATTTAAAAAAGGAGATAAAGTTATGGCAAATGTAAAAGTTACTTTTAATGTTAAGGCTAATGCTAAAACATTATATCTTGTAGGCTCAACAAAGAATCTTGGTGAATGGGATCCAAAGAACGCTGTTAAGCTTGAAAAGAATGGAGATGTTTTTACAACATCAAAATTATTTGAAAACCTTTCAACAATTGAATTTAAATTCATAAGAGGTAAAAGCTATGAATATGTTGAAAAGGGTGAATGGGGAGAAGAAATTCAAAACCATAGTGTAGTTGCAGTAAAAGGATTAGTAGTTGATTTAACAGTAAATAACTTCAATAAGTAGTTGTTTTTGTTGCCATCAATTTAATTTTGGTGGCTTTCTTTTTGC
>CACZRY010000183.1 GCA_902783745.1 uncultured Erysipelotrichaceae bacterium | reverse complement strand
GCTTAAGTCTTGAAATTTAATGTAGTCCCGGAATATAAATTCGTACTGACGAGAAAACAACCTATTGGCCTTCTACTCTCTTAAACATTTTTTATTATATTCTATTTTTATATAAAAATAAAGACCATTTAAAAATTAAAATAAAGTAATTACAAAAAAATGGAACGTTTAAAACGTTCCATAAAATTTTATAATAAATGAATATTCTTTTCTTCTAAAATCTTAATATCTTCTTTTGGCCAAACTGATGCTTGAACCTCACCAATATGAGCTTTTTTAAGCATAAACATACATAATCTAGATTGACCAACGCCACCACCAATTGTTAATGGTAGTTTTCCTCCTAAAATGCCTTTTACATAATCATTTTCTAGCTTATAATCTTCATTCTTTTCATGTAATTGATATCTAATTGACTTTTCATCTACTCTAATACCCATTGATGAAATTTCAAATGCAATATCTAATACATCATAATATAAGATTATATCTCCATTTAAGCTCCAATCATCATAATCTGCAGCTCTACCATCATGTGGCATACCATTAGAAAGCTTATCACCAATCTTCATTAAGAAAATTGCGCCATACTTCTTTACAGCCATAAGCTCACGCTTTGATGCATCTAAGTCAGGATATTCTTGTAATAATTCTTCTGATGTAATAAATGTAATATCTTCTGGTAGGTTATGCTTAATACCAGGATATTTAAATTCAACCTTTTTAGCTAAATCATATATTACTTTATATATAGCTTTTACTGTATTCTTTAAATAAGATTCTTTTCTTTCATCTCTTGTTATTACCTTTTCCCAATCCCATTGATCTACATAACAAGAATGCATTGTATCTAAATCCTCATCTCTTCTTATAGCGTTCATATTAGTATATAAGCCCTCACCAGCACTAAATCCATATCTTCCTAGTGCATGACGCTTCCACTTTGCTAAAGATTGTACAATTTCAACCTCTTCATCGATATTTTTAATATCAAAAGATACTCTTCTTTCAGTACCATTTAATTGATCGTTTAATCCAGTTGATGGGAATACAAATAATGGTGCAGATACTCTTTTTAAGTTTAATGCATCACTAATTCCATGTTCAAATGAATCTCTTACGAATTTAATTGCATCTTCAGTTTCTCTTAATGTTAAAATTGATTTATATCCTTCTGGTAAATATAATTTCTTCATAATATTACTCCTCCTAAATAAAAAAATCCTTAGATTAAAAAATCTAAGGACGTATTAACGCGGTACCACCTTAGTTCTAGAATTAAAAATTCTAGCCCTCATTATCATTAACGCTGATTAACGTGTGGTTCTACTTTGTTCTTCCACATGCTAGAGGTGTTGTCCGAAGCATCCAGCTACCTTATCGCACCAAACTAAGGCTCTCTTAAGCTTTTTGAATCATTCTCCTCATCACTGCTCTTTTGAAATTTGATTATATTATAATTCTACAATTTAATAGTGTCAATATAAAGTTTGATAAAATAAAATTCGATTTTTGAAAATAAATTCTAATAAAATTTTCTTTCATTCCCAATTGTTGTTATAGAACCATGTCCTGGATATACAACTATAGAATCATCATATTCTAATAGCTTTTTAATTGATTTTATTAATAAATCAAAATTCCCTGTTGGAAAATCATATCTTCCATAACTACCATTACTAAATATAGTGTCACCTGAAAACATATCATTACCAATTAAAAATGTAGTTGAACCATCAGTATGTCCTGGTGTTTCTATAACTTTAATATCATATCCAATTAAATTAATAATATCATTATCAGAAACATTAATAATATTAAGCATCCCCTTACTAAAAGGTGTATCTCTTTCGATAGTATCATATAATGTTTTTTCACTATCATAAATCATTTCTTCTGTTTCTTTTGTCATATAGATAGGCTTATCCATAAAATACTGTAATCCATCTATATGATCCATATGTGCATGAGTTATTAATATTGCCTTAACATCATATTTTTCTTTTATTAATTTAGAAGCATTACCATACATCAAACCACAATCTATAATAATAGCCTCTTTTTTATCATTTGATATAATATAAGAATTAGTAAAATAAAAACCTGTAGTAACCTTTTCTACCATAAATAATCACCTATTAATTATTTTAAGAAAAAGGAACAAAAAAGGCAACACCAGGTTGCCTTTTTGTTAAAAGTAAGAAAATCTTACTTCTTTTCTTTATGATTAGTATGCTTACGACAATGAGGACAATATTTCTTAATCTCCATTCTTTCAGGAGTTGTCTTCTTATTCTTGTCTGTATAATAATTTTCGTTCTTGCATTCTTCACAAACTAATTTTACTAGATCACGCATGCCTTATCCCTCCAGACCTAAAGATTATTTTCTATATTTTACATTTGAATATCATTCAAACGTACTGCAAGCACTATTATATTCTTTTAAGGAACATTTTTCAAGTACAATTTTTATAATTTTATAAATTACAAAATAATAAGAAATTATAGATTACCTTGTATTGTACCAATTAAATTATTTACTGCATCAATTCCCCACCATAAACAAACAACAAAAGATACAATCATACCAATAAGTCCTAATATAAATGCAGCATTATCACTTGAAATATCATTTTTTAAAGGTAACATAATATTTCTTATTGCATAAGCACCATTTAATGCATTTAATATTACAAATAAAGAATTAATTATTGTCCAAACTAAATTACCACTAACACCTATAACCGCAAGTAGCTGATGAATTATTAAAGATGCACCTGCTATAACACATACTACTATTGCATTAGTAAGTAACATATTTGCTTTTCCATTATTATTACTCATTTTAAACTCCTCCTAATTTTTTTAAATTATACTATATTTCTTTTAAAAAACCTAATTTTAATTATTATAATGGCTTTTCACAAGTCATTATAGTATAATTATTGTTAGTGAATAGAGGTGTTATAGTGACTTTAAGAAATGAAACTAGAGTTGTTAAAGTAGGTAATAAATACCTTGGTGGTAATAACCCTATATTAGTACAATCTATGTGTAATACTAAAACAAAGGATGTTAAAAGTACAATATCACAAATCCTTAAATTAGAAGAATATGGATGCGATATTATAAGAGTTGCAGTATTAGATATGGAGGATGCAAAATCTATAGGTGAAATAAAAAAAGGAATCCATATTCCTTTAGTTGCAGATATACATTTTCAACCTGAACTTGCAATAGAGGCAATTAAACAAGGCGTTGATGCAGTAAGATTGAATCCAGGAAATATAACTAATAAAACTAAAATAAAAGAAATTGTAGAATTATGTAAAGAAAGACAAATTCCTATTCGTATTGGAGTTAACGGTGGTTCTCTTCCACGTGGTATGGAATTAAATGCAGATAATATGATTCTTGCTGCAAAAAGCCATATTGATATATTAGAGGAATTAGATTTCCATGATATAGTACTATCAATTAAAGCATCTAATATTAAGCTTGCAAAGGAAGCATATATTAAAGCATCTAACACATTTAATTATCCATTACATGTAGGTATAACTGAGGCAGGTACTGGATTTAAAGGTTTAATTACATCATCAATTGGATTATCTGAAATCTTAGGATTAGGAATTGGTAATACAATAAGAGTATCATTAACTGATGATCCTATAAATGAAGTAAAAGCGGCAAGAGTTATTCTAAATGAATTAGGATTAAAAGATATGCCAATTTTAACTTCTTGTCCTACATGTGGACGTACTCAAGTAAACTTAATTCCTATCGCAAAAGAAATTGAAGATTATCTATATAAGGTAGATAAAAAAATCCACGTTGCAGTAATGGGATGTGTTGTAAATGGACCAGGGGAAGCTAGAGAAGCTGATATTGGTGTTGCAGGTGGAATTGGTGAGGGATTAATATTCTCACATGGAAAGCCAGTCAAAAAGATCAAAGAAAAAGATATTATTGATGAATTAAAAAAAGCTATAGATGAATATGAATGTTAAAAAGACATTGTGCAATCGCACAATGCCTTTTTTTAATTATAAAACATCTTCTAATGTCTTACCTAATTCTTTTAACTCTAAAGCTATTAAATTAGAAGCAATTACAAATAAATCCATTTCCTTTGATTGCCATATTCTTCCTTGATTAGAATATACAACAAATGTACCATAGCATTTATTTTCACATTGAATGCTATATGCAAATACGGATTTTACATCTTGAGATTTCAATCTCTCATGTAATTCCTTATCACCAATTTGAACTAAAGTTTTTCTATCATTTAAAAACATTAATCCAATTGAATTCATTTCTTTTTGATAGAATTCATTTGGGATAAATCCAAATGATTTTACCTTACATAATTTATAATAAGATTCTGTAAGCATACTAGACTTTCCTTGTATTCCTACATAATCCATCATCATACCAAATGTAAAGAATTTAACTATTGATTCTATCTTATTTTTTAAAGAATCTTTTTTAGTTAATAATCCCATTACCTTATTAATTGTTTCCATTGATGAGAATGTTTTTTCATTATCAGTTTTTAATAAGATATTTGCATGTTTTGCGGCAAGATAAATTATGAAGCAATTTCTACCTTTCATCTTACCTCTATATAATGCTTTATCAGATGTTGAAACAATTTCATTATATGTTTTTCCATCCATTGGGAATCTAGATATACCTGATGTTATAGTTACAGATAATTCATCTACTCTATCATATTTAACATTAGGTATTCTCAAATTAAGATTATGGAATATACTCCAAACATCGTTATATTCTGTAATATATGGTAATACTATTAAGAATTCATCTCCACCATATCTACCAACAAGGCCATATGAACCAATTACATCTTCTATCGTTTTACCAATTTTTTCTAAAACGTCATCCCCAATCATATGTCCATATCCATCATTTACATTCTTAAAATTATCGATATCAGACATTGATGCTGTAAAAGGAACATTTTCTTGAATTAACCATTCTATAAACCCTGTAATTTCTTGTCTATTTAAAACTTTAGTTAATGGATCAAAAGAATATTCTGGATCATGATCATCAAAATATTTATACCTTTTCATCATAGCTTCGTTCATAATACCACCTCATATTCAAATATAATCGTTATATATATAATTCTATTTTAAAATAGTTTTACTACTTTGTCAACAAACCAAGTTCAGGTGTTTTTTGTAGCATATCAAATATTATTTTAGCTAAAGTGATAATAGTTGATTTGGCCCATATGAAGTTTTTCTCAAAAAACTTCTCTTTATTACCAATTTCAAACGTTAATTTTCTTTTTCCATCTTCATCTGGAATCATTATAAGATTAAAGCTTTGACCATTAAAATGGACTGATTTTGATGTAAATCTATAAACATTAATAAATCCCTTATATTGCTTACCTATCATATCTCTTACATGACCATCTGTCATTAGATTTTGAGGATTATTTGGGTTATTATCACGATACTTTTCAGGTATTGTTTGTAAATTAATAGGTTGGTTTGCTTGAATACATTTAATATACGTCAAAAATCCAAGCTCTTTAGCTGATTCTATTGCTAAACAATTATCCTGTAGTAATCTTATCATTGAAAATAATACATCTAGTAATCTATTAGTATATGCATATGATGCAGTATATAGTATTTCAATTGTCTTTTTCGTTACCATAGATGCAAATATTAATGCTGGATCTTGATTATCCATATTTCTAATATTAATTTCTGTAAAAGTCTTTAAATTATTAATTTGTTCTTGAAAAACTGATTTACCAAGTGCCATAACATCACCTACTACTCTTATTTTAGCAAAAATAAGAGGTAAAAAAAAGACTTACAAGTTTTCTAAAACTGTAAGTCTTGAAATCTAATTATTCATTATCTTCTGAAGATTCTTCAGATGCTTCATCATCTTTCTTATTTAAAAGATTATAAACTAATGCAGCAAGTGCACCACCACCAAGTGGAGCTAAAATGAAAATCCATACATGCTTTAATGCATCAGCCTTACCTGAGAAGAATAAATCAGCGAATGCTGTTGCAATACTTCTTGCAGGGTTTACTGATGTACCAGTGAATCTAATACCGATTAGATGTACTAAAGTTAAAGTAAAGCCAATAATTAAACCAGCATACTTAGAAACCTTAGAATTCTTTGCAGTAACATTTAAAATTACATAAACAAATACAAATGTTAAAATAACTTCAAATAATAATGCACCAAGAATTGGACCGAACTTTAATTCCTTACCAACTGTGAAGTTAGAACCAGCATCAACAAACATAGCCTTTGTAGTTTCAGCATCAGCATTAGCTGACATTGCAATAATAGCAAATAATACTACTGCACCTAAAAGACCACCAACAATTTGTGCACATACATATACTAAGAATTCCTTTAATGACATTCTCTTAGTAATAAGACAGGCAATAGAAACTGCAGGGTTAATATGGCAACCTGAAATCTTACCAATTGAGAATGCCATAGCAACAATAACTAAGCCGAATGCAAGTGCAGTTGCAACTAAATCACCGCCACTAATAATAGCTGTACCAACCGCAAAGAAAACTAATACGAAAGTTCCTAAACATTCAGCTATAGCTTTTTTAACTAAACTATTCATTTTCTTTTTTTCCTCCTTAAATAGTATAATTATACTTATATTTTAGCACTTTTTAATAATATAAACTAGTATTTTATTCATAACATTAAAACTCAATAAAATTTGACAATATAAAGAATATACTGTATTATTAACTAAACGAATAATTAGCAAAATACGGGAAACTGTATGACGCAAAGCTAAAGGGCCTTAACTGGCAGCCAGTTGCAGTATTAATAGGGATTCTTTAGCTTTGAATCCCTTTTTATTTTGCAAACTAGAGGTGAT
>CACZRY010000182.1 GCA_902783745.1 uncultured Erysipelotrichaceae bacterium | reverse complement strand
GTTTTCTAATAGCTTAATATCTCCTCCTTCTTCCTTAAATGTTCTTACTATATCTAAATAAGAGTTCTTTCCTACAAGGTTATAATATCCTTTATAGCTTTTACCATAATTTAATTGATAATATTCGAAGAATGTTTCGTTCATCATTATATTATCGTAATCATATTTAACAGTGTATAAATCTCCACTCTTATCCTTAGTAATATTTACAGGTAATACCATAAATGGAGCGTGTCCTATAGTATTTTTCTTAGTCTTATATTCTAATACGCCTAAGCATAAATATAGAGTTTGTGCACCTGTTTCTTCTACTGCAGTTTTATTCTTTTTAATTAAGTTTCTTAATGTAGAATCATATCCTATTGCGAATAGGGTCTTTTCATCAATTGTTAATTCATTTACATATGAATCATTTGTTTCATATGTTTTAAATAATTCCTCTTGGCTTTTTAAGAAAACATCATTCTTATTCTTTTTAGAAATAGAATAAAGCTTTAATTCTAAATTTGTTTGAAGCATCTCATAAATAGGCTTTTTCCCTCTTAATTTAACTGAATTAGTTAGATTAGAATGGAAATTAACTAATGGATTTATCTCTGTTAAATCAAGTAATTTCTTATCCCAAAATGAGAATCTATCATGTTCATATGATGAATCTAATGTTAAAACCTTAGTTTCAATGATATTAGATTCACTATTATCTTTTAGCTTATCATTTTCTTCAAGCTCTAATAATTCATCAGATAGTCTTAATGGAATTGGCTTAAATATTGTACTATGGCATGATTTAACATCTATTGCCTTAAAGAACTTTTCTTTATAATTCTTTACATTTAAGAATCCTTGACGAACTGCATCATCAAAAGTATTTGCTGAATTGTTATTAACAAATGTTGCATCAAAAAGCAAGAATCTATTAACGCCTACTGATGCACCATTATAAATCTCTGTTATATTTTCTTCTTCTCCATTGATAAACATATCATTATCATTTAAGAAAACACCTGGGAATGCATGATCATATTCTACAATAAGTATAGGCTTTAGGCCTACTTCTTCTAATAATGAACAGAAAAGTAATGTTAAATCAATACAAGTACCCTTTCTATCCTTTAATACATCAGATGGCATTCTTATAAGCTGAGAATCTAAATCTAGATTATCACTTAAAATATATAATCCACCTGCAGGAGGTAATTGATAATTAATACCATAATCATATAAAGCGTTATATAACGCTCTTACTTGATCATATATATCATCTAATGTTGTACCATTATATCCTAAAAATGATATCTTATTCTTAAGATATTTAGTAGCATTTAAAGTTAATTCCTTAATACCTGATGCGTTTGGAGTAACATATTTAGTATATAATCTCATATCTACTCTTGCATAACGTGGTGGCTGTGCTAAAGGTAATAATACAAATGGTACATCCTCAGATGTAATTAAATTATCATTTGAATCAAATAATTGATATCTTAGATTAATTGTTTCTTCTTGATCTGTTTTAATATTATCAATATTTGCCATTAAGAAAGGAACTTTAATTGTAACATTTGTATATGAATCAATTGATTTTAATAATACAGGATTCATACTAAATATTTCACCTGAAAATTCAAATGTTAGCTTTAAATCATTCAAACAATCGTTTGTATGATTCATTATTGTAACTTCCTTTACTAACGCAAATTCGTTAGTTTCAGTATCACCTAATGCTTTAATCTTACAATCAGTATGATACTCTAGTATAGAGAATTCTCTTTTTTCAACAATAAAAAGCTTTACGCCTTCTTCTGTTGATTTGAATCCCTTGTTAACCATATTGTCAGTTAACGCAACGGTCATTAAGTCTATTTTTTCATCCATTATCTCAACCCCTGACTAAAAAGTGTATTTTTATTATAGCATAATAAAGAGTATTTAAAGAAAAATATATGATGTATTCTATATTATAATATTTCTATTATTTTTTTTAATGAAAGATAGTGAAAAACTATCATTTTTACACACTTTTTATAATATAATATAAATAGATTAGCAAATTATTAAAATAATAAATTGGAAGTGATATTTATGCCGTTTGATATTTTAGATGATAAAACATATAAAATTAAAGATAATAAGGTACCAACTAAGACTATTACAACCTTAATTGATGATGCGTTAGCATTTGATGAAGGTAGGCTTCAAACCTATTGTAAGGCTGTTTTCTTAAATTATTATGAGATTGCAGATGCATCAATTGGATTAAGACTAAAAGAAAAAAGGCAAGAATTAAACAACTTAAATACAAACTGCAATAAAGATATAGATTTGTTTATCAATAAAATATTAGATAATTATTTATTAGATTTAAAGAATAAAAGAGATAAGAATAACATATCTAATAGTTATAAAAAATATCAACTAGATATAAATGAGGAAATAATAAATATCATAAAAGAAATTCCACCAATTGGTTATGATGATAAATACATAAATCCAACACCTGCAAAATACTTTTTTAGTGTTATGAATGAATATGCATCATTAGATCAAGTAAAAAGAGAATCTATATTTTATAAAGATAAAATAGAATTAATTAATGCAGCAATTAAAGATTCTAAATATTTAAGATATAAATTAAAAAGAAAAAATGTATATAAAAAATTTTTACCAATTATCATAGAGACTGGTAAAAGTAATAATTATATTTATGTTGCAGGAATATCAGAAAGTGGTCATATATTTTCTATTAGATTATCATCTATTAAAGAACTTACTAAGCTTGAAATGCAAAAAAAGCTTTCTCGAAAAGAAAAAGAATCATTCATTGAAAGATCAAATTTATATGGTATAGAATTTATATCACATGATCCAATTACTGCAGTAATAGAATTTAGTGATGATGGATTAAATCTATTTAAAAAGGTATCCTCAAATAGACCTAATTATACTAAAATAGATAGAAATACAGTAACATTTTATGCATCTATAGCCCAAATAGAATTCTATTTAGCTCAATTCCAAGAAAAATATAAAGTAATTGAACCTGATATATTAAAAGATGATGAAATAGATACTGCAAATAAAATATTAAATAACTATAAGAGTTAGAATTTGATTCTAGCTCTTATTTCTTCTATATCTTCATTTATTATTTGTCTTGTACGCTCTCTACTTCTACCTATTTTTGTTGCGATATCCTCAAAAGTCCACTCCTTACCATCTATAAGACCAAATCTTAATTTTATTGCATCCTTATGATCATTTGGAAGCTTATCAATTAAATTAAATACTATTTTTAATCTTTCATCATATACCTTTCTTTCTAAAGGTGAGATTGTATCAGATGGAATAACTTCATGTAAATCTTTACCATCATCTAGTTCCTTATCTAATGATGTAAAGCTATATTCATATGACATTAGACTTTTGATCTTTTTTACGCTATAACCTGTAAATTTTGCGATATCTTCAATTGATGGAATCTCATTATACATATTTCTTAATTCATTAATTGATTCCTTTAATCTTCTTAAATCTTCTTTTTGGTTATAAGGTATTTTAATACTACCCTCCTCAAATACATATCTTCTTATAGCTTGAAGTACCCATAGATATGCGGTTGTAGATAATCTACAATCCTTATCTAAATCAAATTTATCTATTGCTTCAATAAGTCCCATATTTCCTTCTTGGATTAAGTCATCATAACATACTTTTTTATTAGAGTACTTTTTCGCAAGAGATAATACTAATCTTTGATTAGAATATATAAGTTTCTCTCTTGCGTTATCACGTTCTAATAAAGTTTTATTTTCATCTTTTATAATCTTAAATAATTCGTATTCTTCATCAGGTGATAATAAGTCATAATTTGAAATAACATTTGAATAATTCTTAAATAAAGGTCTCATAATATCTCCTCCATATTCTAATATTTTATGTAATTTAAATATACAATAATAAAGAGAAAATTAATACGAAACGATAAACCAAAATTTTGGTTCGTAATTTTAGCTATTTTTGGTAAAAAACATAGAAAAGAGGTTCGCCTTA
This sequence comes from uncultured Erysipelotrichaceae bacterium, assembly GCA_902783745.1. Lineage (GTDB taxonomy): Bacteria > Bacillota_I > Bacilli_A > Acholeplasmatales > Anaeroplasmataceae > Anaeroplasma. Next base: position 375 of record CACZRY010000182.1, on the reverse strand, counting down.
TACGAACCTGCATAATAAAAAACCACCCAAATGGGTGGTTTCATTTTTATTCATTAGTATCTTCTGCTGGTTGAGCGTTTGGATCTACATAAGTATTATCTTCTTCAATAACACCATTTTCATTTAACTTCTCATTCTTTTGATTCTTAGAGAAGACTAATAATGTTACGATTGATAATGCTAATTCAGCTAATGTTAATATTAAACCAAATACTGGAACAACGATTAATGCAGTTGACTTACCAATGCTTGAGAATGTTAAGAATAATAATACTACTGCTGAAATTGCACTAACTGTAGTCATTACCTTACCAAGCATCTTGCATTCCTTTTGCTTCATAGCGAATGCTGCACCAACTAAACCTGCGAACATTG
>CACZRY010000181.1 GCA_902783745.1 uncultured Erysipelotrichaceae bacterium | reverse complement strand
GAAGATAATGCACAAAGATACTTCATGGGTAATAGATTCTTATTTTTAAAGAATATTATGGCAGTTTTAATTATCATTGTAATTTGGGCTTTTGAAATGATATTTAGGGATAATATACATCTTAATAAAATGGGTATAGGTTTAAATGAATTTATGATTGTAATTATTCCATTTATTCTACTTTATCATCCACACAAGGGTAAGAGAAATAGATTTACTGATTATTTCATATTATTCTTATATTTATTAACAATGATAACTGCATATATTGCCGCAGCAATAATAGTATTACTTGGATTACTTACAGCATAATTAAGAAAGGAATTTATATGAAACTAATACATTATATTTATAAAAATAATGAAGAAATTGGGATTTTAACAGAAGATGACTATATTAAGCCATTAGATGTTAAAAACTTTGATGAGCTTATAAGCTCTTATACATTAAATGATTTAAAGATTAAAGATAGTTTGTTAAAGAAATCTATAAAAAGAAATGAAATAACACCTCTTGCGTTCATAAATAATCCAAAGAGTGATGTTATTTGTGCTGGTATGAATTATTTAAGTCACAAGGAAGAATGTATTAAAGAAGGTGTAGATCAAGCATCAAAAAAAGCGTCTGTATATTTTTCTAAAAGAGCATCTAATATTATTACAAATGGTGATATTATTAATAGACATTCTGATATTACAAATGAATGTGATTATGAGGGTGAACTTGGTGTAATTTTATATAAAGACTTATATAGAGGTAATAAAGATGAAGTATATGATTCTATATTTGGATATGTAATAATGAATGATGTTTCAGCAAGAGACCTACAAAGAAGTCACCAGCAATTTTATTATGCAAAATCATTAGATACTTATACAGTTATGAGTGAAGTATTAGTAACTAAAGATACTTTTCGCGATTATCCAAAATTAAATTTAAAAACATATATTAATGATGAATTAAGACAAAATTCTAATACATCTTTAATGATTTATTCTATATATGATATGTTATATGAATTATCTTTAGGAATAACATTAAAAAAGGGTACTATTTTATCAACAGGTACTCCTAATGGTGTAGGAATGGGTATGAATCCTAAGAAATTTTTAAATAGTGGTGATATTATAAGAATAGAGATTGAAGATATAGGTATTCTTCAAAATAAATGTATTTAATTATATGGGCTATGGTTATACCATAGCTTTTTTATATTCTCTATAATTAATATCAATATATGGAAAAGTTTGGCATCGTGGTATAGGGAAAAACTATATCAAACGCTTTGAAATAGATATTTTACTAAAAATTTTTATTGACTTATAATGAATTTACAAATTGGAGGTAGAATATGGAAACAAGTATTATTGGATTTCCTCGAGTAGGATTATATAGAGAATTAAAATTTGAAACAGAAAAATATTTTAAAGGAGAAACTTCATTTGATAATTTATGTGATTTATCTTCTAAGTTGAAATTATCTAATTGGAATTTAATGAAGGAAAATGGAATTAAATATATTCCATCAAATGATTTTTCTTTTTATGATACAACCCTAGATACTATGGTATTGTTTAATATTGTTCCTAAAAGATATAAGAATTTAGGTCTAAATGAAATTGATACATACTTTTCTTTAGCAAGAGGATATCAAGGGGATTTAGGTGATGTACGCGCACTTGCAATGAAGAAGTGGTTTAATACAAATTATCATTATTTAGTTCCTGAATTATATGATGATACTAAAATAGAATTAACTGGTAATAAAATATTTAATGAATATGTTGAAGCATTAAAATGTGGTATTAAAACAAGACCACAAATCTTAGGCCCATATACTTTATTAAATCTCGCAAGATTATGTGGTTTTAAAAAGAAGCGAGATTATGTTATAGATTTAGTTAATTCATATAAGACATTATTTAATAAATTAAATGAATTAAAGGTAGAATGGTTATCTTTAGAAGAGCCATCATTGGTATTAGATTTAAGTGATGATAATAAGGCATTATTTAATGAAATATATGATGAATTATTAAAATATAAAGGTGGCTTAAAAATATTAATTCAAACATATTTTGGCGATATTAGAGATAATTATAAAGATGTTATTTCTTTAGATTTTGATGGAATTGGTATTGATTTTATTGAAGGAAAAGAAAGCTTAAATTTAATAAAGAATTATGGATTTGATAATAATAAGATATTATTTGCAGGAATTATAAATGGAAAGAATATTTGGAAAAATAATTATAAAAAAAGCATTAATATAATTAATGAATTAAAAAAATATGCAAATAATATTGTAATACAACCATCTTGTTCACTATTACATGTACCATATAGCTTAAAAAGTGAAGAAAATCTAGATATATCAGTTAAAAAGCATTTAAGCTTTGCGTATGAAAAATTAGAAGAGCTTAATGAATTAAGTAATCTTTTATCATCTGATTATATAAATAGTGATATTTATATTAATAATCAAAAATTGTTTTCATCAAAAATAAATAAAAAAGAAGATGTATGGGATAGAATTAATAAAATAGATTCCACATATTATGAAAGATTACCTAAATTTGATGTAAGAAAGAAGATTCAAAAGGCATCATTTAATCTTCCTCTATTCCCTACAACAACAATTGGGTCATTCCCACAAACAAAAGATGTTAAGAAGGCAAGAAAAGATCTTAAAAATGGCTTAATAACAGAAGAAGAATATGATTCATTTATTAAGAATAAAATAAAAGAATGTATTAAATTCCAAGAAGATGCATCTTTTGATGTTTTAGTACATGGTGAATATGAAAGAAATGATATGGTTGAATACTTTGGTACTAAGCTTGATGGATTTATTTTTACAGATTATGCATGGGTTCAATCTTACGGAACACGTTGTGTTAAACCACCACTTATAATAGGAGATATAAAACGAATCTCCCCTATGACTTTAAAAGAAAGTGTTTATGCCCAATCTTTAACTAAAAAGCCAGTTAAGGGTATGCTTACAGGACCTGTAACTATCCTAAATTGGAGCTTCCCAAGAGAAGATATAAGTATTAAAGATCAAATAACAGAAATCGCATTATCAATAAGAGATGAGGTATTAGATTTAGAAAAAGCAGGAATTAAGATTATTCAAATAGATGAGGCCGCATTAAGAGAAAAGCTACCATTAAGAAGGAATGATTGGGATAAGGAATACTTATCTTTTGCGATACCTGCATTCAGATTAGTACATTCAGGTGTTAAGCCAGATACTCAAATACATACACATATGTGTTATTCTGAATTTAATGATATTATTAAATATATTGATGATATGGATGCGGATGTTATTACTTTTGAAGCATCAAGAAGTGATTTATTAGTATTAAAAGCATTAAAGGAGAATAATTTTAAAACTGAGGTAGGTCCTGGTGTATATGACATACATTCACCAAGAGTACCATCAAAAGAAGAAATTGTTTTAGCTTTAAAGAAAATG
>CACZRY010000180.1 GCA_902783745.1 uncultured Erysipelotrichaceae bacterium | reverse complement strand
TCTGATATTCCATTACCTTCATTACCTAATACTAATGCAACCTTATCATCAAATACTGCATCATCTAATGATATACCATTTATAACATTTGTACCATATACCTTATAGCTAGTTAATGTAGGTATAAAAGTTTTTAAATCCTCATATCTAAAATTAAGCTTAAATATTGCGCCTTGGCTTGTTCTTATAACCTTATCATTATAAATATCAACTGAGCCATGATTTAATATTATTGTATCAAATCCAAATGCGTAAGCACTTCTCATTAATGCACCTAGATTACCTGGATCTTGGATTTTATCTAAAATTAATAATTTATTAGATAATGTTTTAGAATTTAACATCTTACATAATCCAATTTCTTTTACTACAGTATCTGTATGGCAAAGCTTTTTCATAACATCTATAGATAAAGCTTGATATCCTTCTTTTTCTTCTATAGAATATGCCTCAATTAAAACACCCTTTTCTCTTGCTTCTCTAACAAGGTGTTCTCCTTCTACTATAAAGCATTTCTTTTCTTCTCTTTCGCTTTTCTTAGAAAGTTTCATTAATTCTTTAATTTTAGGGTTATCCTTAGATGTAATAATCATAAAAAAGCTCCTTTAATATAAATAAGGCAGGTTTATCCTGCCTTTATTTTAGCCTATAGAATTAGTCATTTCAAGTTTAATTAATCTATTAAGCTCTACTGCATATTCCATTGGCAATTCTTTTGAGAATGGTTCAATAAATCCCATTACAATCATTTCTGTTGCCTGAGCTTCAGTTAATCCTCTACTCATTAAATAGAATAGCTCTTCTTCATTAATCTTTGATACTGTTGCTTCATGCTCAATATACATTTGACCATTTTTACCAACATTTAATGGAATTGTATCAGATGTAGATAAAGAATCTAGAATTAGGGTATCACATTCAACATGGCTTCTTGCGCCTAAAGCCTTAGGTCCACATGAAACCTCACCACGGTAGTTAACCTTACCTCCACCTCTACAAATAGATTTAGAGATAATTGTTGATGTTGAATTAGGTCCTAAATGAATCATCTTAGCACCTGCATCCTGTAATTGTCCTTCTGATGCGAAAGCAACAGAAATTGTTGTACCCTTTGCATGATCTCCTTTTAAGATACATGATGGATATTTCATATTAAGTCCTGAACCAACATTACCATCAATCCATTCCATATGACCATAATCATCAACTAAAGTACGCTTTGTAACTAAATTAACAATATTGTTACTCCAGTTTTGTACTGTTGAATATCTACAATGTCCATGCTTTCCAACAAATATTTCAACTACTGCGGCATGAAGTGAATCTTTAGAATATAGTGGAGCTGTACATCCTTCAACATAGTGAATAGATGCTTCATCTTCAACTATAATTAGTGTTCTTTCAAATTGTCCCATTCTTTCAGAGTTAATTCTGAAATATGATTGTACTGGTTTTTTTAGTACAACACCCTTTGGAACATATATAAATGATCCACCACTCCATACTGCACTATTTAATGCTGCATATTTGTTATCTGTTGGTGGTACTAATGTACCAATATATTTCTTTACTAAATCAGGGTATTTTCTAACTGCAGTATCTGTATCACAAAATATTACTCCCTCTTCTTCTAATTCTTTAAGATTATTGTGGTATACAACCTCAGATTCAAACTGAGTTGATGTACCAGCTAAAAAGCTTCTTTCAGCCTCAGGAATACCAAGCTTATTAAAAGTATCTCTTATTGCTTCTGGTACCTTATCCCAAGAAGATTCTGTTTTATCAGCTGATTTAATATAGTATGTATAATCCTGAAAATCAATACCTGTTAAATCAGGACCCCATTTAGGATTTTCTAAACGTAAGAATGCATCATAGCTTTTTAATCTGAATTCTCTCATCCAGTCAGGTTCATTCTTTGCTTTAGAAATGAATTCAACAACACTTCTTGATAATCCCTTGCCACTTGTTAAGACATTATCAACTGAAGTTTTAAATCCATACTTATAATCGCCTACTATTTCATCTAAAGCCTTATTATCTTCTTCTAAGGCTTTTTCTCTTTCGTCATTATTCTCAGCCATTTTTCTTTTCCACCTCACTTAATGCCTTTTCTATTGCCTTCCATGAAAGTGTTGCACATTTAATTCTTGCTGGGAAATCCTTTACTCCTTGATATGCAATAGCTTCACCAAGCTCTTCTTCATTTTCAGGTAGATTACCTAATACTAGCTCATAGAATTCTAAGATAATTCTTTTAGCATCGCTAACCTTCATACCCTTTAATGTTTCACTCATTACTGATGCACTAGACATAGAAATAGAACATCCATGTCCATCATGGTGAATATCCTTTATAACTCCGTCCTCAACTAAAACCTCAACATTCATCTCATCACCACAGCTTGGGTTATTAAGATGAACGAATTCATATTTATCTCCCTTTGTTAAGCCCTTATTCTTAGGATTTTTGTAATTATCCATAATAACTGCTCTATAAAGAGACTTTAAATCCATTGGCATATAAATTGCCTCCTTTTTAATTAGAACTGTGAAAAGAAATCCTTTGCAGCCTTTACACCTTCAATAAATTTCTTTATATCCTCTTCAGTATTATAAAAATAAAATGATGCTCTAACAGTACCAATTGTGTTAAGCCATGCTGTAATTAGCTGTGCACAATGATGTCCTGCTCTAATACATACCTTATGGTCATCAAATACTGATGCTGCATCATGTGGATGTACTCCATCAATATTAAATGCTATAATACCTGTTTCAGCATTAGGATTATAAATAGTAACTCCATCAATCTCCTTTAATAATGAAACTGCCTTATCACGAAGACTTTTTTCGTATTTAGCTATATTATCTAATCCTATATTTTTTAAATATTTACAAGCTTCTGCAAGTCCTATTGCACCTGCAATAATAGGTGTACCTGCTTCAAACTTATAAGGAGTTGCCTTATATGTTTGAGATGTTTTTGTAACAGTATCTGCCATATCTCCACCAAATTCAATTGGTTCCATATTATCTAGTAATTCTTTTTTACCATATAATACGCCAATTCCTGTTGGACCACATAACTTATGACCAGAAAATGATAAGAAATCACAATCTAAATCCTTTACATCAACATTCATATGAGGAACTGCCTGTGCACCATCAAGTGAAACTATAGCACCAACCTCATGAGCAAGCTTTATTATTTCTTTTATAGGAGTTACATATCCCATTACATTAGAAACATATGTGATTGCAACAACTTTTGTCTTATTACTTAATACGCTTTTAAAAGCATCTACAGTAATTCTTCCTTCACTATCAAGTGGTACATACTTTAATGTAGCACCTTTAACCTTACAAACATTAAACCAAGGCATATTTGATGAATGATGCTCAAGTTCTGTTGTGATAACTTCATCACCTGGATTAATATTATGTAATCCATATGATGATGCAACAAGATTTAATGATTGTGATGCACCTCTTGTAAATACTACTTCTTCAAAAGATGCATTAATGAATGAAGCAATAGTATTTCTTGCTTCTTCATACATATCTGTTGCCTCATATGATAATTGGTAAACACCTCTATGTACATTTACTCCATAATGCTCATAATAATTGTTTACTGCATTAATTACACAATCTGGCTTTAATGCCATTGCGGCATTATCAAGATATGCTAATTCTTTATTTTCCCTTAAAACTGGAAAATCATTTCTTAATTTCAATATATCCATAATTTATTGCTCCTTATTGATAAGGTCATTAAATCTCTTATTTGTTTCTTCCTTTAAGTTATCTTGAGGAATCTCATCTAAGAATGGTTTAACAATTCCTTTTAACACTAATAAGAATGCTTCATTTCTTGTAAGACCACGGCTCATTAAATAGAATAGAGTTTCATCACTCATCTTACCAATTGCAGCACCATGATTTGCAAGACAATCATATTCATTAATTAATAAAATAGGCTTTGATTTAACAACTGATTCTTCATCCATTACTACACCATGAGCAAGCTGAGCACATTTTGACTTAGACATTCCTCTTTCAATAAATCCTGTAGTATCAAACATCAATTGTCCTTTTTCAAGAGCTATTCCATAGTTAGATATATTTGATTCTGTCCTTCTAGCTAAATGATTTACTCTTTGAGTATAATTAGATTCTATACTCTTAGCAAATGATAATGTTTTACCATTAAAGCTTGCATTTTCATTAACTAAATCAACACATATATCTTCATTTGTTTTATCAAGTGAAATTTCAATATATATTAATTCACCTGAGTTCTTGAATTTTCTATTTGTAGATTGTGATGACATAACTATATATTTTAATGTTGAGTTACCATCAATATCTACATTTATATTTCCATTATTTGTAACATCTAAAATATATGCATATATACCAGATTTAACTTTAATATTGCATCCTTTTGATACTTTATAAATGAAATTGCCATCTGTTACATTATAGCACCCATCAATATTCTGCCCCAGAATATTTATATCTTTTATTTCTAATGACATTTATATACCTACTTTAAATTATGGGCACATGTACCAAGAAGATCAGGGGCCTTTTCATCTTCTTGATTTGTAATGTCAATTCCTAATTCTCTTTTTACCCAGTCGTATCCTTCTTGATCAATCTTTTCGATTAATTCGTTACCACCAGTTTTAACAAACTTACCATTAATCATTACATGTACAAAATCAGGCTTAATATAGTCTAATAATCTTTGGTAATGTGTAATTAGTAAGCATCCAAATGAATCAGATACTTGATTATATACATTTTCACCAACAATTCTTAATGCGTCAACATCAAGTCCTGAATCTATTTCATCTAAAATACCAAATTTAGGCTTTAGCATTTTCATTTGAAGAATCTCATTCTTCTTTCTTTCACCACCACTAAATCCTTCATTTAAATATCTATGAGGTAAATCCTCAGGCATTTTTAAATCCTTACAAGCATCATCATATTCCTTTATAAACTTAAATAAAGGAACTGATTTACCTGTTTGAGCCTGCATAGCCTGACGTACAAAATCTGAATTTGTAACTCCTGGTACCTCAATTGGATTTTGGTATGCTAAAAATAAACCTAATCTAGCACGTTCATCAACTGGCATATCTAGGATAGACTTACCATTTAATAAAATATCACCTTGAGTAACTTTATATCTTTCAACGCCCATAATTACTGATGATAATGTAGATTTACCAGTACCATTAGGTCCCATAATCGCATGAACCTCACCAGTTTTTATAGTAAGATTTACTCCCTTTAATATTTCTTTTTCTTCAACTCTCGCATGTAAATCTTTAATTTCTAGAATATCCATAAGCCATCCTCGCTATTCCGTCTTTTTTACTTTAAAAGTAATTACCTTAATAAGGAATAATAAGAGCTTAAAAAGCTCTTTAATTATTCTTTTGTTCAATTATAGAAATCATATAAATGTATTTGTATAAAATCTATATTTAAATATTACTTGATAACAATATTTACAATCTTCTTAGGAACAAATATTTCCTTTACGATGTCATGTCCATCAATAAATGATTTAATCTTATCTAAAGACTTAGCTTCTTTAATTGCGTCATCCTTAGAAATATCTAAAGGTAAGTCTAGTGTTGCACGAAGCTTACCATTAACCATAACAGCGTATGTTACATTGTTCTCTTGTGTTAATGATTCATCATACTTAGGCCATGCTTCATAAGCAAGTGTATTATTATGACCTAATATTTCCCACATTTCCTCACAAATATGAGGAGCAATAGGTGAAAGCATTAATACTAAGCCTTCAATGAATCCCTTGTAAATATGTTCTGCCTTATAGCAGTCATTTACAAATACCATCATTTGTGCAATTGCAGTATTGAATGATAATGCTTCATAATCTGAAGTTACCTTCTTTACTGTTTTATTGTAGCTCTTTTCAAGTTCTTTATCATATTCAGTAACCATCTTAGATGTATATACTGGATCAGTTACTAATCTATAAACTCTATCTAAGAACTTTCTTGCGCCTTCAAGTCCTGTTGTACTCCATGGCTTTGCAGCAATAAGTGGTCCCATAAACATTTCGTATAAACGTAATGTATCTGCACCATAATCTCTTACTACATCATCAGGGTTAATAACATTTCCACGGCTCTTAGACATCTTTTCACCATTTGAACCTAAAATCATACCTTGGTGAACTAGCTTCTTAAATGGTTCACTTACAGGACAATATCCCTTGTCATGTAAGAACTCAGTCCAGAAACGTGAATATAATAAGTGACCTACTGCATGTTCAGGTCCACCTAAATATAAGTCAACTGGTAACCAATGCTTTAATAATTCTTGGTTAGCAAATTCTTTATCATTCTTTGGATCAATATATCTCATGAAATACCAGCTTGATGCTGCAGAACCTGGCATAGTATTAGTTTCTCTTAAACCAACCTCACCAGTCTTCTTGTTCTTATATTGAACCCAATCAGTTGCGTTATTTAATGGTGATGTACCATTTACCTTTGGTTTATAATCCTTTAATTCAGGTAACTCAAGTGGTAATTCAGAATCATCTAATAATTCATCATGATCCTTATAGTGAACAACAGGGATAGGTTCACCCCAATATCTTTGACGTGCAAAAATCCATTCACGAATTCTATATGTTACCTTTCTTGTACCGCAATTATGATCGCTTAACCACTTAAACATTGTGTTAATTGCAGTTTCTTTATCCATTCCATCTAGGAATGAAGAATTAATATGCTTACCATCTCCTGTATAAGCTTCTTTAGAAATATCTCCACCTTCTAAAACCTGAATAATTTCAAGACCAAACTTCTTAGCGAATGCATAATCTCTTTCATCATGTGCAGGTACTGCCATAATTGCACCAGTACCATAAGATGCTAATACGTAATCAGAAATCCAAATAGGTATTTCTTCATTGTTAACAGGATTAATTGCATATGCTCCTGTAAAT
>CACZRY010000179.1 GCA_902783745.1 uncultured Erysipelotrichaceae bacterium | reverse complement strand
TTCTAAAGATTCTTCTGCATTTTCTTCCTTATCAAGGTTTTCCCATTCCTCTTCAGTTAATGAAGAGTCCTTAGCTTTACCCCAAGGTCTATGAGCTTGTTCCTTAAGAAGGTTAAGAGAACCTGTCATCATTAATCCTAGCTTTTCCTTAGTAGTTTTTGCAGCATGTACAACACCCATTACTTCACCATGGCATAATACTAGAATTTTATCACATAATGCAAGCATAACGTCTAAGTCTTCGCCAACGAACATTATACCTACACCCTTTTTCTTTTGTTCATTTAAAATATCATAAATTGCATAAGCTGAGTTGATATCAAGACCTCTTACAGGGTATGCTGTTACAACAACATTAGGGTTAGAATCTATTTCTCTTCCTACTAATACCTTTTGAACATTACCTCCAGATAATAATCTTACAGGAGTTTCTGTTGAAGGTGTTACAATATTTAATCTATCGATTAATGATTGAGCCTCAAGTCTACCGATATTCCTATTAAAGAAAATTCCTTTACCTTTACGATATAACTTTAACATCATATTATCCGTAATAGAAAAAGATGGACATAGCCCCATACCTAATCTATCTTCTGGGATGAAAGACATTGATATACCTTCTTCAATGATTTCAGCAGGTTTCATTTTAATAATGTCTTTTTCTTTATGGATAATATGTCCTGACTCAACAGTTCTTAAACCAGCTATTGCTTCACAAAGTTCCTTTTGACCACATCCTGCAATACCAGCAACACCTAATATTTCACCCCCACGAATATAGAATGAAACATTATTTATTGCAGTACTTCCGTCGTCCTTTTTAATTGTTAAATCTCTTATTTCAAGTAATGGAACATTTACTTCAGATTGTACTCTATCAATTTTTAATTCAATCTTTTCACCAACCATCATTTCAGTTAATTGGTTTTCATTAGTCTCATTAGTATTTACTGTACCAATATATTGACCCTTTCTTAGGATTGAAACTCTATCTGATAATTCCATAACCTCATTTAGCTTATGAGTAATAATGATAATTGACTTACCATCTTCTCTCATAGACTTTAAGACATTGAACAATTTAGTTATTTCCTGAGGAGTTAAAACCGCAGTTGGCTCATCTAGAATTAGAATATTTGCGCCACGATATAAAACCTTTATGATTTCAACTGTCTGTTTTTCAGAAACGGACATATCATAAATCTTTTTCTTAGGATCTATTTCAAATCCGTATTTTTCTGCAATTTCAGCAACAATCTTGTTAGCCTTCTTTAAAGAAATTCTATCATTTGTGCCTAAAACTACATTCTCAGCTGCAGTAAATACATCAACAAGTTTAAAATGTTGGTGAATCATACCAATACCATAATTAAACGCATCCTTTGGTGATGCAATTGTTGCAACTTCGCCATCTACTAATATTTCTCCTGAATCCTGGTGATAAATACCAGAAATCATATTCATAAGAGTAGTCTTACCACTTCCGTTTTCACCTAAAAGAGATAAGATTTCTCCTTTTTTAACGTTAAGAGAAACATTATTATTAGCGATAACGGATCCAAATGTCTTTGTTATGTTTTTTAATTCTAATGCATAAAGAGACATAGCGTACCTCACTTTTTTAAAATTACAAATAAGGCGGATTTAACTCCGCCTTATAATTATTATACTACATAACGATTTAAAAACAATCTTAAGCTAATTCAGTAATACCATCAATTCTGATATCGAAATAAGGTGCGCTTCTATAGAAAGATTCCTTAAATACACCATCACTAACAACAGGCTTTTCATGAGAATAAGTACCGTCATCATCAACATCAGCCTTATATGAAACTAAATGACCATCAGCATCAACTTCAGCAATAGTTGAATCTAAATTAGCATTCTTTACTGTAAAATTATCAGTATCAAATACGTTTAATGTACCATTAATTAAAGCTTGCTTTGCTGTAGCGACAGCTTCTTTAGTTCCCGCAGGTGCAATACTTTCATTGATTTCCATTAATTCAACTGAACCACTTGCAATAGTACCAATATAGTCATAAGCCATTTCCTTATTTTCAGTTACAGTCTTAACCATATCAGTGAAGAAAGGTCTCCAGTTGATTCTTGATGCAACTAAATAAGTCTTAGGTGCAGATGCACTATTGTTACCATTGTAGAATACGTTTGGAACGTTCTTTGATTCACAAACACCAGGAGCTCCCTGAGAGTCAGCATGTTGTGAAATTAACTTACAGCCATCAGTTTCAATTAACTGAGTTGCAGCTGCAGCTTCCTTTTCAACTGAGAACCAAGAGTTAGTATATCTAACCTTCATAGTTACAGAGTCACAAACAGACTTAGCTCCTAAATAGAATGAAGTATAACCAGATACTACTTCAGCATAGTTATATGCACCAACATATCCCATTACTGCTTCATCAGCTTGAATATCACCATTTTCAATCATTTCGTTCATCTTTAAACCAGCAACGATACCAGCTAAATAACGACCTTCATAGATTGATGCGAATGCATTGTGATAGTTAGCTAACTTTTCAGTGTGAGCCTTAGTACCAGTTGCATGGAAGAATTGAATTGAGCTGAACTTCTTTGCAGCCTTAACCATACCACTTTCATGACCAAAAGAGTCAGCGAAGATTGCCTTGCATCCGTCTGCAGCTAATTCAACTGCAACATCATATTCAGCACCTTCATCAACTTGAGTCTTGAATACTGCTTCAACACCCATTTCTTTACAAACATCCTTTGCAGCTTCAATGAAGTTCTTATCATAAGTTGAAGTTTCATCATGTAAGCAAATAAAACCAACCTTTACAGATTCAGAGCTTCCACAAGAAGTAACTGCAAGCATACCAAATCCGCATGCTACTGCAGCTAAGCCAGTTAAAATTTTCTTTTTCATATATTCTCCTTCATAAACTAAAATAAACAAAACTGTCAATTTTATTTTTTGAATAAAAATTGATATTAATATTATATTCTAACTTGAATTCTTTTTAAATATAATTATTTGCACATTATTG
>CACZRY010000178.1 GCA_902783745.1 uncultured Erysipelotrichaceae bacterium | reverse complement strand
ATTGGTGCAACAACATTCCAATATTTTTCTCGCCCACCACAAGGTGGTAAGGCAAAGCCTTTTGATTTAGATGATTTTAATTATTTTATTAATAATAAGGACAAATATAATATTGATAAGATATTATGCCATGCACCATATACTCTTAATGCTTGCTCTATAAATGATTCAACAAGAGAATTTGCAAAAATGGTGTTTATAGATGATTTAGAAAGATTATCTCATTTTGACTTTAGTATGTATAATTTCCATCCAGGTTCATATACTACACTTGATAAGGATTATGCAATTAAATTAATTATTGATTTATTAAATGATGTAATAAAAGAAGACCAAAAAACTATTATTTTGCTTGAAACAATGTCAGGTAAAGGTAGTGAGATTGGAAGAAGTTTTAATGAATTAAAACAAATAATTGATGGAGTAAAATATAAAGATAAAATAGGTGTATGTATGGATACATGCCATATGTACTCAGCAGGCTATGATGTTAAAAATAATTTTGATAAGGTATTAGATGAATTTGATGAAATAATTGGATTAAATTATTTATATGCAATTCATTTAAATGATTCTAAAATGCCTTTTAATTCTAATAAGGATAGACATGAAAAGCTAGGACTTGGAAGTATTGGTATTGATGGAATTAAAAATATAGTATTAAATGATAGAATAAAAGATATTCCATTGTATTTAGAAACGCCAAATGAATTAGATGGTTATATGGAAGAAATTAAATTAATTAAGAATTTAAGAGGTGAATAGTATGGTATTAGATTATGATGATATGTTAGATCATGTAAGAAACACATTAGAAGATAATAATAAAAGAAGACCTAATAATCCAAATCATCAATTTAGAGATAGATTTATGCATACAAAAAGAGTTGTTGCATGGTCTAAAAGATTAATGACTGATTATAAGGATTTAAACCAAGAAGTTATTATTACCTCTTGTATATTTCATGATGTTGGATACGCATTTGATAAAAAGGATCATGCCACATATTCAGCTAAAATATTTGTAGATTATGCAAATGCGCATGGATTTGATAGAAATTTCATTAAAGAAGTAGAATGGATTATTCTTAACCATTCAGATAAATCTTTACTTAAAACTACAGATAACCATAATTTTATAATTGTACTTGAGGCTGACCTTTTAGATGAAGAAGGAGCTTTAGGTATTTTATGGGATTTACTTGCTGCAGGTAAAAAGAATGCAACAAGTTATTATCAAGCTTTAGAAGAATTAGATAAGCATTCATTACATATCTTAAATCAAGATATTATGGTATCTAAGAGTGCTAGATATTTTTGGAGTGAAAAGAAAGAATTAGTTCGTGATTTTATGAATCAAATAAGAGCGGACTTATTCTTGGAGGAATAATATGACATTAGACGAAAGAAAAGAAAAAGCTGTATATTTAAAGCACAATGGTTGCAATTGCGCTCAAGCAGTTTTAATGTCCTATAGTGATATTTTAGGTCTTAATGATGAATTATTATTAAAAATATCATCAGGATTTGGACAAGGTATGGGTTGTATGAAGGCAACATGCGGTGCATTAATAGGTGCTGTTGATTGTTGTGGTATTTTAAATGATACAGGTGTTGCAACTAAGTTCTTAGCAAAAGAAATGATTCAAGGATTTGAAGAAAAGTCAGGTGCAACAATTTGTGAGGATTTAAAGGGAATTAAAACTAAGGTAGTTTTATGTAGCTGTGAGGATTGCATAAGAAATGCAATAGATGTAATGGATACAACCTTAAATAAATATAAGAAGTAGTAGGTATATTATGGAAATTAATGTTATAGGTGCAGGATTAGCTGGATGTGAGGCTACATGGTATTTATCTAAAAAAGGTTATAATATTAACCTTTATGAGATGAGACCTAATAAGATGACACCTGCTCATAAAAGTGAAAAATTTGCAGAGCTTGTATGTTCTAATTCATTAAGAAGTGATTCACTTGAAAATGCTTGTGGTATTTTAAAACGTGAAATGGAAATGCTTGACTCTATTAT
>CACZRY010000177.1 GCA_902783745.1 uncultured Erysipelotrichaceae bacterium | reverse complement strand
TATTCAGCATCACTATCTGCTTCATATACAACAGGAGTCTTTGTTGAATGCTTCTTAATATAGTCTAATGTTAATTCATCTACTGCAAAAATACCATTCTTTGCACCTGCTTCAATTGCCATATTAGCCATTGATAAACGAGAGTCCATACTTAAATTCTTAAGACCAGGTCCTGAGAATTCCATTGACTTATATAAAGCTCCATCTACACCAATCATACCAATGATGTGTAAGATAACATCCTTACCAGAAACATCCTTATTAAGCTTACCAGTTAAGTTGAACTTTAATGCAGAAGGTACCTTAAACCAAGCTTTACCTGTTGCCATACCAGCTGCCATATCTGTAGAACCAACACCTGTAGAGAATGCACCTAATGCACCATATGTACAAGTATGAGAGTCAGCACCGATTACAATATCACCAGCAACAACTAAGCCCTTTTCAGGTAATAAGGCATGTTCAATACCCATTTGTCCTACTTCAAAGAAGTTTACAACTCCCTTTTCACGAGCAAATTCTCTAATTACCTTACATTGTTCAGCTGACTTAATATCCTTGTTTGGAACAAAGTGGTCAGGAACAATTGAAATCTTAGTTTTATCGAAAACTTCTTCCTTTCCGATATTTTTAAATACTTTTACAGCAACTGGTGTTGTAATATCATTACCATGAACTAAGTCAAGGTCACAAATGATTAACTGACCAGCTTTTACAGAATCAAGACCTGCATGAGCTGCAAGAATTTTCTGTGTCATTGTCATTCCCATAGTTATTTATTCTCCTTATATAATTTATATTCAATCGCATCTGTTAATGCTTTAAATGATGCTTCTATAATATCTCTTGATACACCAACAGTTGACCAAGTCATTTTTCCATCGCTAAATTCTATAATAACTCTTGTCTTTGCTGCTGTTGCAGATTCCTTTCCATCAAGTATTCTAACCTTGTAATCTGAAAGATGTACATCGTGTAATACAGGATAGAAAGTACCAATAGCCTTTCTTAACGCCTTATTTAAGGCATCAACAGGGCCATTACCATTTGCACCAGTTACCTCTTCTTTATCACCAACTGTTACATTGATAATTGCTGATGCAGATAATTTATTATCATTAAGAGGTCCTTCACCAATTGTTTTAAAGTTATTAACTGTAAAATATGGTTTAAAATCTCCAAATGCCTTATGTACTATTAGTGCAAATGATGCATCTGCACCTTCAAATTGATATCCACCATATTCTAAATCCTTAATAGTCTTAATGATTTCAGTAAGTCTAGGATCATCTTTTGTAATATCTGGATATATCTTATTAATTTTAGCAAGGACAGTTGCTTTACCTGCTACCTCACTAATTAAAAATTTTCTTTCGTTGCCTACAGCTTCAGGATTAATGTGTTCGAATGATTTTGGATTTTTATAAACTCCATCCACATGCATTCCTGCCTTATGAGCAAAAGAATGTGCACCAACAAATGGCATACCTCCATCTAATGAGAAATTAGAAATTTCAGCAACTTCTCTTGAAATCGCAGTAAGTTCCTTTATATTTCCATCAGGCAAGCACTTATAATTACGCTTAAGCTCAAGGTTAGCAATAATAGTAGATAGATTTGCGTTACCACATCTTTCACCATATCCGAGTAAGGTACCTTGAACCTGAACACATCCAGCTTCAATTGCAAGTAATGATAAAGCAACTGCCATACCACTATCATTATGTGTATGAATTCCAAGTTCTGCATCTACATTTGCTCTAACATCTTCAATAATTGATATTAAATCTGTTGGAAATGTACCGCCGTTAGTATCACATAAGATTAAGCATTCAGCTCCTGCTTTAGCTGCAGTCTTTAATGTTTCTAATGCATATTCTTTATTTGACTTATAGCCATCAAAGAAATGCTCAGCATCATAAAATACTTTCTTACCCTTTGATTTCAAAAAGGTAATGGTATCAAAAATCATATTCAAATTTTCTTCTTTAGTAGTATTGATGATTTCTGTTACATGAAAATCACTAGACTTACCAAATATACAAACATATTCAGTATCAGCTTCAAGTAACGCTAACAAGTTAGCATCATCTTTAGCATCCTTAAATGCTCTTCTAGTACTACCAAATGCAACCAGCTTAGAATTTTTTAAGGAAAGATTTTTAGCTTCTTTAAAAAATTCAAGATCTTTTTTATTTGAACCAGGATTACCTGCTTCAATATATGCAATGCCAAGTTCATCTAAAGCTTTTGCAATTTTAATCTTATCTGTTACAGAAAAGCTGATTCCTTCTGCTTGGGCACCATCTCTTAAAGTAGAATCAAATATCTTGATTTCCTTCATGAAATTCACCCCTTTTTTATGCAAGAAAAGTGGCAGGCCTAGTTTGGCCCCCACTTTTCAATATTAATTAATTCAAATAGTTAATATTAGTTATTGATTAACTTGTCTTGTTCATTATTCCAGCTATAAAGCTTTCTAATTTCAGCACCAATCTTTTCAGCTGGATGTTCTGCAGCCTTTCTTCTTAATGCATTGAAATGAACCTGATGAGAAGCATCAGACATATCTAATAAGAAGTCCTTAGCAAATGTACCATCTTGGATATCAGCTAAAACTTTCTTCATTGCCTTCTTAGTATCTTCTGTAATAATCTTTGGTCCAGTGATATAATCACCATATTCTGCAGTATTAGAAATTGAATATCTCATACCAGCAAATCCTGACTGATAAATTAAGTCAACGATTAACTTCATTTCATGGATACATTCGAAATATGCATTTCTTGGGTCATAACCAGCTTCGCATAAAACTTCGAAACCTGTTTGCATTAACTTGCATACACCACCACATAATACAGCTTGTTCACCGAATAAGTCAGTTTCAGTTTCTGTACGGAATGTA
>CACZRY010000176.1 GCA_902783745.1 uncultured Erysipelotrichaceae bacterium | reverse complement strand
ACATTAACAATTGGTGATAATACAATCAAAACAACTGCAACAGTTGATGGATATAGCTATACTTTATCAGCAGGTACATATACTATTTCTAAGAAGAGTGGCGAATCTTATGTTTATATGGTTGTAATTGAATAACTTTAAACTACAAGGAGAACTCGTTTGAGTCCTCCTTTTTTCAATGGAAAAATTTTATATTGCAATTTGCATATATTTATGATATTATTTAAAAGCACGTAAAAAAATACACATACCTTTGGAGACTAGGCATCGTGTGCAAGTAAAATTGATGGGGCCAGTCGATGAAAAAGGTAGAGGACAGAAAACAAAAATAAAATGGAGGAATTTAAAAATGTCTGAATCAGTAGTTTCAATGAAACAATTATTAGAGTCTGGTGTTCATTTCGGACACGCAACTCGTAGATGGAATCCTAAGATGGCTAAGTACATCTTCACATCTAGAAACGGTATTTATATTATCGATTTACAAAAGACTGCAGCTTGCATCGAAGAAGCATATGCAGCATTAGCTAATATCGCTAAGGATGGCGGTACAGTATTATTCGTAGGTACAAAGAAGCAAGCTCAAGAAGCAGTTAAGGAAGAAGCAGCTCGTTCTGGTCAATTCTACGTTAACCAAAGATGGTTAGGTGGTACTTTAACTAACTTCAAGACAATTAAGAAGAGAATCAAGAGATTACAAGATTTATATAAGATGGAAGAAGATGGCGACTTCGCTAAGTTAACTAAGAAGGAAGTTGTTAAGCTTTTATCTGAAAGAGAAAAGTTAGAAAAGTTCTTAGGTGGTATCAAGGATATGAAGAAGTTACCAGATGCTTTATTCATCGTTGATCCTCGTAAGGAACATAATGCTATTTTAGAAGCAAGAAAGTTAAACATCCCAGTATTTGGTATTGTTGATACAAACTGTGATCCTGATGATGTTGATTATGTTATCCCTGCTAACGATGACGCAATTCGTGCTGTTAAGTTAGTTACATGGGTTATGGCAAACGCTGTTGTAGAAGCTAACGGTGGTGTTGTTGAAAAGTATGAAGAGTCTAAGGAAGCTATCGATCAATCTCAAGATACTTCTATGCCTGAAAGAGAAAACAAGAAGGTTGATAGACCAGCTAAGAAGAACTACAACAAGGATGGCAAGAAGCCTGCAGCTAAGAAGCCTGCTGCAAAGAAGGAAGCTCCAGCTAAGGAAGCTTCAACTGAAGCTAAGGCTAACTAATTAGGAGGAACAACATGGCTACAATTACTGCATCAATGGTAAAAGAATTACGTGAAAAGACATCTGCTGGTATGATGGACTGCAAGAAGGCTCTTACAGCATCAGAAGGCGATATGGAAAAGGCTGTTGTTTGGTTACGTGAACACGGTATTGCTAAGGCTCAAAAGAAGGCTGGCGCAGTTGCTGCTGAAGGTCTTTGCTCTTTTGCACAAAACGGTAACAAGGTTGTTGCTTTCGAATTAAATTCTCAAACTGACTTCGTAGCTCAAAATCAAAAGTTCATTGATTTATTAGATGAAGTTGGTACAGTACTTGCAGCATCTAATGCTACAAATACTGAAGAAGCTTTACAAGTTGTATCAAATGGTAAGACATTAGAAACAATTATTCTTGAAGCTTCAGGTGTTATCGGCGAAAAGATTTCTTTACGTCGTGTAACAGTATTAAATAAGAATGATAACCAAGTATTTGGTTTATATAAGCATATGGGTGGTAAGATTGTTGCTATTTCATTATTAAATGGTAATGATGAAGCTGTTGCTAAGGACGTTGCAATGCATGTTGCTGCTAATGCTCCTAAGTTCGTTAAGAAGGATGACATTTCTGAAGATGTAATCGCTAAGGAAAGAGAAGTTATCTTAACTACAGCTTTAAATGAAAATGCTCAAGCTGCTAAACCAAAGCCTGAAAATATTATTGCTGAAAAGATCGTTCCAGGTCGTTTAGACAAGGAATTAAAGGCAATTTGCTTATTATCTCAACCATTCGTTAAGAATCCAGATCAGACTGTTGAAGAATATGTTGCTGCATCTAAGTCAACTGTTGAAACATTCATCCGTCTTGAAGTTGGTGAAGGTATCGAAAAGGTTGAAGCAGATTTCGCTGCAGAAGTTGCTGCACAAGTTGCTGCTGCAAAGTAATTTCGCTTTGATAAAACAAATGAGGGAATATTTATAATATTCTCTCTTTTTTTTAGACTTATTTCAGTGTAAAATATATCTAGTAAGCAAAAAGTAGGAGGAAAAGAAAATGTACAATCGTGTTTTACTAAAGCTTTCAGGTGAAGCTTTAAAGGGAAATACTGAATTTGGTATTGATCCAATGACAGTTAATGAAATCGCAAAACAGATTAAAGAAGCACATGATCTTGGAATTCAGATTG
Source organism: uncultured Erysipelotrichaceae bacterium (assembly GCA_902783745.1). Taxonomy (GTDB): domain Bacteria; phylum Bacillota_I; class Bacilli_A; order Acholeplasmatales; family Anaeroplasmataceae; genus Anaeroplasma. The sequence goes on along the minus strand of CACZRY010000176.1, from coordinate 11,898 downwards.
GTATCGTTGTTGGTGGCGGTAATATCTGGAGAGGAAAGACTGCTGAAGGTTTAGGTATGGACCGTGCTCAAGCAGACTATATGGGAATGCTTGCAACTATCATGAATGGTCTTGCTGTTCAGGATGCATTAGAGCATTTAGGTGTTCCTACAAGAGTTATGACTGCAATTACTGTTAATCAGGTTGCAGAGCCTTATATTAGAAGAAAAGCTATTAGACATTTAGAAAAGGGTAGAGTATGTATTTTCGTTGGTGGACTTGGCTCTCCTTATTTCTCAACTGATACTGCATGTGTGTTACGTGCAACAGAAATTGGTGCCGAAGTTGTATTAATGGCAAAGAATGGTACTGAAGGTATTTATGATTCAGATCCTAAGACAAATCCAAATGCTAAGATGTTTGAAGAAATTTCATTCAAAGAAATTTTAGCAAGAGATTTAAAGGTTATGGATTCTACTGCAGCATCATTATGTAAGGATAATAAGCTTCAGCTAATTGTATTTAACATGAACAAGAATGGAAATATCGTAAAAGCTGTTAAGGGCGAAAAGATAGGAACATTAGTAATAATTTAATTGGAGGATTACATGGAAGAAGAATTAGAAATGACCCTTTTAGAGGGCGAAGAAAGAATGGGTAAGTGTTTAGAAGCATATCACCATGAATTAACAACAGTACGTACAGGTAGAGCAAATCCTGCATTACTAGATACTGTTCAAATTGATTATTACGGAGTTCCAACTCCAGTTAAGCAGGTTGCTTCAATTTCAATTCCTGAAGCAAATCAGCTTTATATCAAGCCTTATGATAAATCAGTTATTAAGACTATTGAATCTGCAATTTATGCATCACAATTAGGCTTAACTCCTCAATCTGACTCTAATGGTATTCGTTTAGTATTACCTCAAATGACAGAAGAAAGAAGAAGAGAATTAGTTAAGCAAGTTGGAAAGCTTGAAGAAAATGCTAAGGTTGGCATTAGAAATGTAAGAAGAGATCTTAATGATGCAGTTAAGAAATTAGAATTGCCTGAAGATAGTGAAACAGCTGCTTTAGATGATGTTCAAAAGATGACAGATTCATATATTAAAAAGATTGAATCTGCAACTGAAGAAAAGTCAAAAGAATTAATGACTATATAAAAATATGTGAAATACTCCATACGGAGTATTTTTCTTTTCTTTTATATTTTTTAATGTTATAATACATTTGTATTTTTGTGTGATAATAGAGGTATTTATATGAAGCAAAGAATAATCACTGGAATTCTTATGGCTATAATACTAGTCCCACTTGTTTTAGTTCCATCAGAAGCAATGGAAAGAGTTTTTGAGTTTGTTGTAATGCTTTTTGCAGTCATTGCAATGCTTGAATTGTTAGCTATGTATTCCAAAGAAAAAAGAATAGGTATACCAATGAGAATAATTAGCATTATTTTAATGCTGTTCTTGTATTTATCTGTAACATATATGGCATCTAAGAATTTAGGTATTTCATCTATTGTTACAAAAGGTATTGACCACATTAACTTATCTACAGCATTCCAGCCAGTTACAGTTTTATTATTTATGCTTATTGTATTAATGTCTGGTTTGGTATTTGTACATGATTATAATGTATCTGATTTAGGTAAGCTTTATATTGCAATATTATATGTTTCATTATGTGCAGGAGCTTTATCTGTATTAAGATTACTTGGAATTAGATTTATTGTATATTTATTTGTTATTACAATTTCAACAGATATATTTGCTTTAGTATTTGGTATGCTTTTAGGAAAACACAAAATGGCACCAAATATTTCACCTAAAAAGACATGGGAAGGTGCTATAGGAGGTACAATTGTTGCCTCTATATTAGGAAGCCTTTTAATTATTTTTTATCCATATGTATCAAAACTATTTGGTTTTGGTGATGTAGATTTCTTTAAGAATGTATTTGATTATCAAAAATTAGGTATGTTTGGTTTAGTATTATTCGCAATTTTATTATCAATAAGCTTATCTGTATCTTCTCAAATCGGAGATTTAATTGCTTCAAAGTTAAAAAGAAATTTTGGTATAAAGGATTATTCAAATATATTTCCAGGACATGGTGGTGTATTAGATAGATTTGATTCTGCCTTCTTTGCATCTGCAATATTCTTATTATTTATATTTGTAATTTCTCATTTATTACCAATTGCTTAGGAGATTATAATGAAGTATATATATTTAGTTGGTGCTTCAGGCTCAATTGGAACACAAACACTTGATGTAATTAAACAAAACCCAAATGATTTTAAGGTAGTAGGTTTATCTTTAGGAAGAGATTTAAAACTTGCTAAAGAAATAATAGAAGAATTCAAACCTGAAATAGTATGCTTTAGAGAAAAAAATGATTTAAAGCTTTCATATAACCCTATTATTGTTTATGGTGATAGTGGATTGTTAGAAATAGCAAGCTATCATAAATATGATAATGAATTATTTGTTAATGCTTTAGTTGGAATCGCAGGATTAAACCCAACTGTTTATGCTATTAAGTCAAGAAAAAATATTGCTCTTGCTAATAAAGAAACATTAGTTGTTGCAGGAGATATTATAAAATCTTTAATTAAAGAATATAATGTTATGCTAACACCTATTGATTCAGAACATTCTGCGATATTAGAATGCTTAACAGGTGAAGATAAGGCTGATGTTAAAAAACTAATAATTACTGCATCAGGTGGTTCTTTTAGAGATAAAACAAGAGAACAATTAAAAGGCGTTTCAAAAGATCAAGCCTTAAATCATCCAAATTGGAAAATGGGTAGTAAAATTACTATTGATTCAGCAACTATGATGAATAAAGGCTTTGAAGTAATAGAAGCTCATTATTTATTTGATATTCCATATGAAAAGATATCAACAATATTACATAAAGAATCAATAGTTCATTCAATGGTTGAATATAACGATGGTGTAATTAAGGCCGCAATAGGTTCTGCAGATATGAGAACTCCAATTGCTTATGCATTAAGATATCCATCACATTCAAAGCTAAATTCAAAGCCATTATCATTAATTGGCTTAAACTTAAGCTTTGAAGAATTATCTCATGATAGATTCCCATGCTTATCATATGCATATCAAGCTGCAAAAAAAGGTGGATGCTATCTTGCGGTATTAAATGCTTCAAATGAAGCTGCTGTATGGCTATTTTTAAATGACTATATTGAGTTTTTAGACATAGAAAAAATCATTTATGATGAAATATCTAATCCTAAATACAGTAAAATAGAATATAACTTAGAGAATGTATTATCATTATCTACTAAGTTAATAAATGAGATAAAAGAAAGGTATATTAAATAATGTTTTTGGAAATAACAGGATTTTGGCTTGTATTACTTGCCATAATCGCATTTATATTAATAATTGGTATAATTATCTCATTACATGAATTAGGACATTTAATTGTTGCTAAAAAATCTGGTATATTATGCCATGAATATTCAATAGGCTTTGGACCAATAATCTATAAGCATCAATTTAAAGAAACTTTATTTTGTATTCGTCTAATACCACTTGGTGGATATGTACAAATGGCTGGAGAACAGCTAACTGATGGTTTAGTTAAGGTATCAGAAGAAATAGGCTTAAATTTATCAAATGATACTGTAACTGAACTTATACTAGATAATAAGATGGATGCTGAGGTAAGAGGTAATGTTGTATCATTTGATTTAACAGGTAAGGATGATGAGCCATTATATATAACAATAAACGATGGCTTACAGGATAGATACTTTAATGTATCAAAAGAAGCTTATTATGTATTTGATAATAGTAAGAGATTACAAATAGAACCATATGAACGTTCATTTGATTCAAAGCATTGGCTATTACGTCTTGCAACACTTTTCGCAGGACCATTTATGAACTTCATATTAGCTATGGTTATTTATTTAATTGTTTCTTTCGCAACAGGTGTACCTAATATGAATTCTAATACAATTGGTTCTACTATGGATTTATATCCAGTAGCTAATATATTAGAAGCAGGTGATGAAATATTAGCTATTAATGATGTAAAAACTAATAGCTGGTATGATGTTACAAATACATTTGATAAAATGCATAAAGAATATGTTACATCATATAAAATTAAGTATAAGGATAAGTCAGACAATAATATTGTAAAAGAAGATACATTTGAAGCTTATTCATATGTTGTATCTATTGGACTTTCTAATATTGGTGTATCAAAAGAAGATAGAATAAATAGAACATATGATTTAAAGCTAGATGATGATACTATTACAACAATTACAGGTTTAAAGCTTGGTACTATATCACTAAGATATAAAGGTGGTACTAGTGATATTACTAAGGGTGATATTATAACTTCAATGAAAAATGGGGATGATGTTATATATCAAGGTGAAAGCTTAACTTGGGGAAATATCATTAAATATTTTTATGAATCAAGTGATAATAACCTACCTAATGTAACATTTACTTATTACCATTACAACGAAGAAAAAGATAATTATACATATCAAGAAAAATCAGAAGTAATAGAACCATATACACATGAGGTATTAGAAAGCCAAAATGTGGAATATTTTAAGGTTTTAATTGGTGTATCTCCATCATATCATTTCTCATTCTTTGAATGCATTGGAGATGCATTTATGCGTTTTGGTTCTGATTTTACAATAATATTTAGAACATTAAAGCTATTAATATGGCCACAAACCGTAAGACAAATTAGTGTTAATGATTTATCAAGCTTTGTTGGTATATTTGCAATGATACAATCATATATTAATTCTGGATTCTTAGTATTATTAGCATTTATGGCAATGCTTTCTGTAAATATTGGAATAATGAATCTATTACCAATCCCAGCCTTAGATGGTGGTAGAATAGTTTTTGTTTTAGTTGAGGCAATTACAAGAAAGAAAGTTAATAAGAAGGTTGAAAGTATTATTAATACTGTATTCTTCGTCTTATTAATGATTTTATTAGTTTATATCACAATTCATGATATAATGCGTTTCTTTTAAGAGGTATTAATATGATATACAATAATCCAATAATAAATTCTGATTATTCAGATCCAGATATAATTAAATATAAAGGTAGTTATTATTTAGTATCATCTTCATTTTCAGATACACCAGGAGTTCCTATTTTAAAAAGTAAGAATTTAGTTGACTGGAAGATTTTAAGATATGTTTATAGTAATCTACCATTTGATGAATTTGATAATGTTAGACATGGTGAGGGTGCATGGGCACCATCAATTAGATATCATAATGGTATATTTTATATTATTGTACCTATGTATGGTAAAGGAATATATGTATATCAAACAGATGATATAGAAAATGGAGAATTTAAGTTTAATAAGCTTATTGATAATCCTGGAGTTATAGACCCATGCCCTATATGGACAAATGATAATAAATGTTATTTAGTTTGTGGTTTTGCCAAATCTAAATGTGGATTTAATTCAGTACTTGGATTATATGAAGTATCATGTGATTTAAAAGAAAATATTAGCAGTGATTATAAGATTATATTTGATGGACATAATACACAACCAACTATAGAAGGACCAAAGATTTATTATATTAATAAATATTATTATATCTTAGCTCCTGCAGGAAGTGTTAAGTCTGGATGGCAAGTATGCTTAAGAAGTAAAAATATATATGGACCTTATGAGGAAAAGATAGTATTACTAACAAATGATGTATTATCTATTAATGGACCTCATCAGGGTGGTTTGGTTAAGATTAATAAAAAAGATTATGCCTTCATTCATTTCCAAGATAAGGGAGCGCAAGGAAGAATATGTCATTTAGAACCTGTTAAATGGGTTAATGATTGGCCTATAATAGGAGATTGTCGTGATGAAATGCTTGGAGGGTCTCCTGTATTAAGTCATGAATATTTAATAAATAAAAAAAGTAATTATAAAATACAGGTTTCTGATGATTTTAAATCTAATAAGCTTTCTTTAATGTGGCAAACTCCTGCAAATATTAAAGATTCTTGGTTTAAATTTGATAATGGATTAGTACTTAATCCATATTATAATGAATTAGGTAAAACTAAATTAGATCTTCAACCAAATTTATTACTAACAAAGCTATACTATAATACTTTTACTGTTAAAACTAAATTAGAATTTGATTTGATAGATTCAAAAAGTGATATAGGATTTACATATATGGGTATGGAATATCAATATATGAGATTAATTAAAATAGATGATATAGTTCATCTACAATTAATTAGTGGTGGCTTTAATAAAGAAGAAGTTATTTTAGAAGATATTAAATATGATGAAAAAGATGTTATATTTATGATGAAGTATGTTGATAATAGCTATATGCTAGGATATAACAATAAATATTTTAATTATGTTTTTAAAGCAACACCAGGTAGATGGATTGGTGGAAAATACGGAATTTTTGAAAGGGGTCTTAGCCTTGATAGTAAAAACTATTGCAAAGCTAAGTACTTTAAGGTGGTAGAATATGCAGATTAATGATGAATTTATTTTAGATATTAAAAGATTAGGTATTAATGGTGAAGGTATAGGATTCTATAAAAAGATGGCTGTGTTTGTACCTAACGCAATACCAGGTGAGGGTGTTAATGTTAGAGTTACTGATGTTAAAAACAATATGGCTTTTGCAGAAGTAATAGAATATAAGCATAAATCAGAAGATAGAGTTTTAGGAATTGATCCTAAGGATTATTTAGGATTAAGCTGTGTACATATTAAATATGATGCAATGCTTAAATTTAAAAAGGAATTACTACAAGAATCTTTATCTAGATATAGTGGCTTAAATCCTAGATCATTTCAAATCAATGATGTTTTAGCATCACCAAAGATTAATGGTTATAGAAATAGAAGCTTACTTCCTGTTAAGTTTGGTTCTGATTATCATATGCATGTATGTATGATTAAGCCTAATTCAAATGAATTAGTTGAAATTTCATCTACAATTGATCAAGATCCATTAATTGATAAACTAAATGATGAAATATTAAAAATCTCAGAAAAGCTTAGAATTAAGGCTTATAACGATAAATATAATGATGGTATTCTAAGATATATATCAATTAGAGTTAATGAGAAGAAGGAAGCTATGGTTACATTTATTGTAACTAAGGATGATAAGGATATTAGAACTTTAGCTAAGGAAGCATCAAAGCTTCAATCAGTTATTTCAGTTTATTTAAATATAAATGATAAAAAAGATCCTGGTCTTTTATTTGGAGATAAAACTATATTACTTGAGGGTAAGGAATGTATTATATTAGAGCTTGATAAGATTAAATATCAAGTTTATCCTAAAACATTCTTCCAGCTTAATACATTACAAGCTAAGAATATGTTTGATTTAATAAAGAAAGCATGTAAGCTTTCATTTAAAGAAAGAGTATTAGATGCATACTGTGGTGTTGGTGCAATATCTTTATATTTAGCACATAACGCTAAAGAAGTAGTTGGTATTGAATATAATAAAGATTCTATTGAAGCTGCAAAAGCTAACGCTAAATTAAACAAGATTTCTAATGCAACATTTATTCAAGGTGATGCAGGAGAAGTAATGTTAAAAGAAATTAATAATGGTAATTCATTTGATGTTATAGTTGTTGACCCACCTCGCCAAGGATTAGATGATAAATTTATTGATGCGATACTTAAGTCTAAAGTTAAAAGAGTTATTTATGCATCATGTAATCCACAAACTCTTGCGAAGAATTTAAAAAGATTAACTGAAAAATATATGGTTAATTCTATTACACCATTAGATATGTTCCCAAATACACCGTTAGTTGAGTCTGTTACAACATTAACTTTAAAAAAATAACATGTGCAAGTTTTTTTGCATTTCAAGTTTTTGCCATAAAATTGGTTAATTTTATTGAATATAAAAAACATTATTTATATAATTAACTCGATTTAGATTAGATTTTAGGGAAAGTATATTTTAAATAATAAATGTTTAGTTTCGTAATTATATATTACATTTTAGAAGCTTACCTAAAAAATTTGAAATAAAAAGTAGGGATTTTATGAATTTAGTAACTGCACATGGATTAAATAATGATGAAATAAAAAAGTTTTATCATATAAACACAACTAAATATATTAGTATTGCGGAATTTAAGGCAAGTGAAAAAAATGAATTAAAACCATTTAAGCATAGTCATGATGCTTATGAATTCATTATACCATTTGATTTAATTCCATTATTAGAATATGATCAAGCATTATACATTGGGGAAGTTGGATATTGTTATCCTGTAAATCCTAATGTTGAACATGGTGTTTCATTTGACCTTAATTCTAATTTAGTATCTATTGCAGTAGATAAAAAATATTTAGATAATCTAAAAGAAGAATTACATTTTAGAGGTAAATATTTTTACTCAAGATTCTTAGTTTCTAAAGAATTATTGACTTTATTAGAACAATATTCAATAGTTCGTGATCAAGCTTTATTAAAGGATATTGTAAGAATACTTGTAAAAGATGGCTTAAAGGAAAAACATGATACTAGAAAGCCTAAGAGTAGTTACTTTACTAACATGAAAAAAAGTATTGTATATATGTTAGAAAATTATACTAATCCAGATTTAACTATTGAAGAGGTTTCAGCTCAGTCAAATTATTCATATACATACTTTACTAAAGCCTTTAAAAAGTATATGAATGATACACCGATTAATCACTTAAATAGAATTAGATTATCTAAGGCTAAGCAATTAATGAAGGATAGAAGTCTTTCATTAACTGATGTTTACACTAGATCAGGATTTAAGACACAATCTAATTTTACAATGGCTTTCAAAAGAATAGTTGGTATTAATCCACTTGAATACAGAAAAAAATATATTAAATAATTTTATTACTTAAGCTTAGATAATTATTATCTAGGCTTTTTTATATGATATAATTAAATCACTTTAGAATGTAGGTGAAATACTTATGGTTTATATGATATATAAAAAGAATGATGATTATTTCTTTTGTTTTTCAACAAATAAAGATTTAGCTTCTTTTATGTTATATGATTTTGGAATGGAATATACTAAAATAAATGCATTATCAAGTCGCGCATTCCCATTACAGTTTAAGCAATTTTGGTGGGATAGATTAAAAGATAAAACTATTAGTGATAAAGAAAAGAAATATATTGATACCATAAGAAGTCTTTTAAATGATGAAAAGGGATTATCATTAAATTTAATAGATGATGTATTAGATATATTAGGTGATGATTATGATATAAGAAGATTAAATGATGATGAATATGCAATGAATATAAGATATTTAGATGATATTAACAATCCTATCGCATCAATCGTTTATTCTGATGTTGATGAATTAAGAATTTTATTAACTAAAATATATTTAATTTATTTTGATAAATATGAGCCTAAATTTAGCTTAGTAGAAGAATATAAACTATATCAAGAACAATTAATTATCGCAACAGAGTTCCAATTTATAGAAACACTTGACGAGGCATATCAACTTATTAAAAGATTTCAAGAGATTTCTGATTTAATAGATTACCCTTTGTATCTAGATTTGCTTAAATAATGTATGATAAAATACAGGTTATATATGACTAACTTTTATTTTGTTGCCTTTAATTATTTTATATGTTAAAATAATCAAATGGGATTGGGAGGACAATCTAAAGGAGTGAACTTTATTTATGTCTAAATTTGATAGTGTTAAACATAGAATTCCAATTAATGATGATAATCCTAGTATTATGTGCAATGATGAACTATGTAAAAAGTGCCAGCTTTGTAAGAAGGCTTGTACAAATATTATTGGCGTACTAGGTTCATATAATTTGGATACTAATGGAGATAACGCAGTTTGTATTAATTGTGGTCAGTGTATTAATGCTTGTCCATTTAATGCTTTAAGAGAAGTATCTTCAATTGAGGTAGTAAAAGAAGCAATTAATAACCCTGATAAGAAGGTTATTTTTATGACTGCACCTGCAGTAAGAGTTTCACTTGGTGATGCATTTGGTTATCCATCTGGTACAAATGTACAAGGACAAATGGTTGCTGCAATAAGAAGACTTGGTGTGGATACAGTTATGGATGTTACTTTTGGTGCAGATTTAACTATTATGGAAGAAGCATCAGAATTATTGGAAAGAATTAAGGAAAATAAACACTTACCAATGTTTACATCTTGCTGTCCAGGATGGGTTAAATTTTGTGAAATGTATTTCCCAAATTTAATTAATAATTTATCAAGCTGTAAATCACCTATTGCAATGCAAGCAACATTAGTAAAAACTTATTATGCAGAAAAGATGGGATTAGACCCTAAGAAGTTATTTGTTGTAAGTGTTGCACCATGTACAGCTAAGAAGGCTGAAGCAAAACGTCCTGAATTATGGGCAGGTATGAGATCACATGGTGTTGAAGCACCTGATTGTGATGCATCTTTAACTACAAGAGAACTTGCACAAATGATTAAGGAAGCAAATATTGATTTCAATAACTTAGAGCCTGAGCATTATGATCCATTTATGGGTAGAGGTACTGGTTCTGGTATTATTTTCGGTAATACTGGTGGTGTTATGGAAGCTGCATTAAGAACAGCATTCTATTTAGTTGAAGGAAGAAATATGCGTGATGAAGAGGTTCCTGAATTCTGGCCTGTAAGAGGACTTGATTTCTTAAAGGAAGCTGAAGTTAAAATCGGCGGTAAGAAATTAAAGGTTGCAGTTGTACATCAAATGAGCGAAGCTAAAAAGGTTATTGAACAAATCATTAGTGGAGAAAGACATTATGATTTTGTTGAAGTTATGGCTTGCCAAGGTGGATGTGCTGGTGGTGGTGGACAAATTAAGATTTTAAAGAAGCCATTACAAGAAGAAGCAAAGATTAATAGAAACAATTCTATTTATGAAATAGAAAAGAAATCAAGAATTAGATTCTGTCATGATAACCCTGAAATCAAGAATTTATATTTTGATTATCTTAATGCACCTTTATCTCATAAATCTCACGAATTATTACATACAACATTCGAAGATAAATCTTACGAGATAAATGGTAAAAATTAATAAATATATAAAATACTTCTAAGTTTTACTTGGAAGTATTTTTTTATTTTTTTATTTAAAATATGAAATAAATTAATAATATATTTTATATTTTTATAAAAGTTATGATTTTTATATTTAAGAAAACGGTTACATATAAAATTAAAAATATGTTTATGATATATTAGATATCAAACATAATATAGGAGAAAACAAAATGGAAGAAAATAAGCTTAATTTAGATGAAAATTCTAAAGAAGATACTTCATCAAATAAAGATGAAGTAAAAGTAGAAGCAACTTCAAATAATGAAGATGCAAATAAAGATTTAAGTACTGGTAAAAAAGTTTTAAATTTTTTTATTACAACTCTTAATGGTATGGCATATGGATTATTTGCTACACTAATTATTGGTACAATCATTGGTACAATTGGAGGATTCTTTTCTAAGGATGCAAATGATTTTACTAAATTCATGTATGAAACCCTAACATTTACAGGTAATAAGTGCTTAGCTCAATTAACTGGTGCAGGTATTGGTGTTGGTGTTGCGATTGCATTAAAGAAAAAGCCTTTAGAGGTTGTTGTATTAGGTGCAGTAGGTGAATTAACTGCTTGGTTTAGTTTATCAACTAAATTTGTTACAACAAATGTAATTAATTCTGCTGCTGCACAAATTGGAGATCCACTAACTATTTATATTACAGTTATTAGTGTTGCAGTATTAATGGGATTAGTATTTAGAAAGAAAACGCCTGTTGATATTTTAATTATTCCTTTATTTGCTATAACTGTAGGATTAACTGTAGGTCTTT
>CACZRY010000175.1 GCA_902783745.1 uncultured Erysipelotrichaceae bacterium | reverse complement strand
TTGTCCTACATTTGTCTACACCACTATTTTATAATGTTAATTGTAAAGAGAAGGAATACAAAAAATTTACTGATTTAGCCTTTCTAAGTAAAAGGCACTTGGCAAGTAATTGCTAAACAAAAAAAACGAATATCAAAATTAAACAGGACATCCAAAAATTATAAAAAAAGTTAAACTCATTGACTAAAAAACAAACAAAACAATCTAAAAACAATCACATTAACAAAAACAAAATACACAATTACGACTGGAATGACCCTTTGTCTTGTTGGGGTCTTTTCTTTTTGTATATGTTAAATTAATTACACTATGATATAATTTATTTGGGGAGTTTGGAGGTACATATGGAATTATTTAATTTAAAAGGAAAAACTGCAATAATTACAGGTGCAAATACGGGATTAGGACAAGCAATTTGTGTTGCGTATGCTAAAGCTGGTGCAAATATAGTTGCCGTTGCAAGACGTGACTGTGATGAAACTAAAGCGTTAGTAGAAAAGACAGGTTCTAAGTTTTTATTCATTAAAGCTGATTTATCAAGCACAGCTGCAATTCCATCAATTATTGATGGTAGTGTAAAAGAATTTGGTAGTGCTGATATTTTAGTAAATAATGCTGGTATGATTTTAAGATGTGATGCAGTAGATGTAACAGAAGAAGATTGGAATAAGGTTATTGATTTAAATCAAAATGTAGTATTCTTTTTATCACAAGCATTTGCAAAATATAATATTATGGCTAAAAGACCTGCAAAAATCATTAATATTTGTTCTATGCTATCATATCAAGGTGGAATTAGAGTTCCTGCTTATACAGCATCTAAATCAGCAATTTTAGGCCTAACTCGTGCATTATGTAATGAATGGGCTAAATATAACATTAATGTTAATGGAATTGCGCCAGGATATATTGAAACAAATAACACTAAACAAATCCAAGAAGATAAGGATAGATATGATTCAATATTAGATAGAATCCCTCAAGGTAGATGGGGTAAACCAGAAGATATAGTAGGTGCTGCAATATTCTTAGCATCTGATGCATCTAATTATGTTAATGGTTTTACTATCGCTGTTGATGGTGGATGGTTATCAAGATAATATAATATTTAAATTGGTATATAAATGTACCAATTTTTTTTGCTTATAGGTTGATAATTAAAGCATTTTAAGATTTTGTATTCATTTATTCATAAATACTAATAGAATAGATAAAAAGTTAAAAATAGGCTAATTTTAGGCTTAATATAAAATAATTAAACAAAAAATACATCTTATGTTTAAAAAATATAAATCTTTTTATTAAAATAAAAAGTTAGGTCTTTTTGAAAACGCTTTTAAATGATATAATTTGCTTGTAGAGTTATGGAGGTATTTATGGAAAATTTAAAAAAAGAAGATGAATTAATTTATCAAGCTATTAAGGATGAATTAAATCGTCAAAGAACTCACATTGAGCTTATTGCATCAGAAAACTTTGTTTCTAAGGCAGTATTAGAAGCACAAGGCTCAATTTTAACTAATAAATATGCGGAGGGTTATCCACATAAGAGATATTATGGTGGATGTGAAAATGTAGATAGGGTAGAAGAGATTGCGATAGAACGTGCTTGCAAACTATTCAATGTAAAATATGCTAATGTGCAACCACATTCAGGTGCACAAGCAAATATGGCAGCATATAATGCAGTATTAATGCCAGGAGATACAATACTTGGAATGTCTTTAGATGCAGGTGGACATTTAACACATGGATATTCTAGAAATTTCTCAGGTGTTGTTTATAAGGCATATAATTATGGTTTAGATGAAAATGGATATATTAATTATGAAGAGGTTAAAAAATTAGCATTAGAATATAAGCCAAAGCTTATCGTAGCAGGAGCATCAGCTTATCCAAGAATTATTGATTTTAAGAAATTCAGAGAAATTGCTGATATGGTTGGTGCATATCTAATGGTAGATATGGCACATATTGCAGGACTTGTTGCGACAGGAAATCATCCAAATCCTTGTGATTATGCTGATATAGTTACAACTACAACTCATAAGACACTAAGAGGTCCAAGAGGCGGTATGATTCTAACTAATAACGAGGAATTAATTAAAAAGATTAATGGTTCTGTATTCCCACGTATTCAGGGAGGACCTTTAATGCATGTTATTGCAGCAAAGGCAGTTGCTTTTAAGGAAGCATTATCAAGTGAATTTAAGGAATACGCTAAGAATATTATTAAAAACTGTAAAGCTTTAGCAGAAGAATTAATTAAAAGAGGATATAAGCTTGTATCAGGTGGTACAGATAACCATTTAATATTAGTAGATATTTATGGTAGTGTTGGTATTACAGGTAAAGAAGCCGAAGCTATTTTAGGTAGCGTTAATATTACAGCAAATAAAAATGCTATACCAAACGATACACAAAAGCCAACTATTACTTCAGGCTTAAGATTAGGTACTGCAGCAGTTACAACAAGAGGATTTAAGGAAGAGGACCTTAAAACTGTTGCAAGATTAATTGATGAAGCATTAAGAAATAAAGATAATGAAGAAAAGCTTAATGCAATAAGAGAAGAAGTATTAGCATTAAATGAAAAACATCCTTATTTAGAAGGATACGATATTTAATTATATAAAAAGAAAGGAAGGCATCTATTATGATAGCAAAAACCCGAGCAATAAAAAATATTGATAAATTCACTGATAGTATGCCTACAATAAGATACGTAGATCCTGAATTTGTATATCTTGCGGTACAAAACGCAAGATGTCAATCAGGAGATGTTCTTGTAAAAGAAGGGGACACTGTCAAAATTGGAGATAAAATCGCATTGAGACATGGTCCCTTTTTTGAACAGCCAGTGCATTCAACTGTTTCAGGAACTGTATTAGGAGTAGTGAAAAAATACCATAGAAGTGGTAAATTAGTAGATTTTATTAAAATTCAAAATGATAAAAAAGATACTTTATCTAGTGATTGTTTCGAAAGAACAGATGAAGAAATAAAAAATCTAACTAAAGAAGAATTTATAGAAATCTTAAAAGATAAAGCATCAGTTGGACTTGGTGGTTCATCTTTCCCAACATATATTAAATTTCAAGGTGATGATCCAATCGATGTTATTTGTATAAATGGTGTTGAATGTGAACCATATTTATCTGCAGA
Organism: uncultured Erysipelotrichaceae bacterium; assembly: GCA_902783745.1. Classification (GTDB taxonomy): domain Bacteria; phylum Bacillota_I; class Bacilli_A; order Acholeplasmatales; family Anaeroplasmataceae; genus Anaeroplasma. The sequence goes on along the minus strand of CACZRY010000175.1, from coordinate 665 downwards.
CCATAGAATTATTTTAGAGCATCCAGATAGAGTATTACAGGGTGCACTTTATTGTAAGCAGGTATTAAAAGCTAAAAGAGTATGTATTTGTATTAAAAAGAAATATCAAGACCTATATGATTGCTTAAATGCTGCAAAACTAAGATATAAAGATCTTAATTTAGAAGTAATTAAGGTTGGTAATTATTATCCACAAGGTTGGGAGCTTGAAATGCTAAGAACAGCATTAAATATAGATCTTGAACCAGGTTCTATTCCTGCAAAAAGTGGAGTAATGGTTTTAAATGTTTCAACTGTTGCAGGAATATATCAATCAATAAAATTTAATATGCCTGTTGTAAAAAGAAATTTTACATTAACAGGTGATGGTATTATGCTACCACAAAATATTAGAGTAAGAGTTGGTACATCATTAAAAGAACTTATTGAATTATGTGGTGGATATAAGGGAGAAGAAAACAAGGTTTTAATACTTGGTGGACCTATGATGGGCGCTAATTTATTAAATGATGATGCAGTTATAACAAAAACATGTACATCTTGTATTATTCTTAATGAAAAGAATTATAAAGAAGAACCATGTGTAAGATGTGCATCTTGTGTATACTCATGTCCATGTGGATTAGAACCAGTATTATTAATGCAAGCTTATAAAAATAAAGATA
>CACZRY010000174.1 GCA_902783745.1 uncultured Erysipelotrichaceae bacterium | reverse complement strand
TAAGAACTTTACATGTGAGGTTGATTCAGATCCATTAGGAGAATCTGATATTCACTACTTAACATTAACTACATTATTTATTTCTGATTCATATTATCTAATGGGTACTGAAATTACTTCTGAATATAGAAGAAGAATACACCTAGAAGAGATGAGTGGTAAGAATGAATATACTAAGTGTCCTAATGGTTTCATGCTTGCAAACCAATATGAAACTATTTTAGAGAACAACTTAGCATATGATGTTGCGTTCGTTGAATATGATATTGATAAATATGATGAAATTATTTCAGTATTTGGTCGTACAAACTTCAATATCTTATTAAACAAGTTATTAGAATTATTTAGAGCACATTATGATGGATTTGATATTTATCATGTAACAGATGCTAAATTTATTATCGTTCAGCCTAATACTTCTACAGCTGAGATTGAAGAAAGAATCAATGCGATTTTAGGTGAATTAGAAAAGCCATTCCCTATTAAGCATAACAATGTTGCAGTATCTGCACACGTAGTAATTTTCAATTACAAGAGAACTGATCTTGAAAGAGAAGATGCTAAGAAGATTACTTATGAAGAAATTAGAACTAAGCTTGACCTTGCTTATCGTAACATTAAGCAATTATCAAGTAAGCCATATGTATTCTATGAACCAAGAATGGATGAAATCATCTTACAGGCTGATGAAATGGAAAAGGATATTGAGGCTGGTTTATTAAATAATGAATTTGAAATGTATCTACAGCCACAATTTGATATTCAAAGAAATATCATTTCTGGTTTTGAGGCATTAATACGTTGGCAAAATCCTAAATACCAAGGAAAGTCTCCTCAGGCATTTATCGAAGTTGCTGAACAAAGAGGACATATGCTAGATATTGGTAGATTCGTTATTACTGAATCATTTAAGCTTGCAAAGAAGCTTGAACCATATGGAACACATGTTTCAGTTAACGTATCACCTATTCAGTTATTACAAACAGGATTTGTACAACAGTTAATTGATGAATTCAATGCACTTGAATTAAAGGAAGGTTCTGTTGCGATTGAAATAACAGAAACTTTATTAATGGGTAACTTTAATCTTGTTAATGAAAAACTAAAGTTATTAAGAGAAAAGGGATTCCATATTCACTTAGATGATTTCTGTACAGGTTATTCTTCAATGTTATATTTAAAGGATTTACCTGTTGATACAATTAAGATTGATAAGGAATTCACAAAATATGTTGAAACTAATAAGACAAGCCAAGTTATTATTAAGGCATTATGCGATTTAGCTAATGGCTTAAACTTAGGTACAGTTTGTGAAGGTGTTGAAACACAAGAACAAGCTGATATGGTTAAGAAGATGGGTTGTAGAACAATCCAAGGCTACTTATATGGTAAGGCTATGCCTTTCGATGATGCAATTAAGCTAATCGATAAGTACAACGTAAAGAGGTAGGAGGAATTAACTATGATTTTAGCAGGAGTTAATGATGGTGTTGCTATCCTATTAACGATAATTGCGATAATTGTTACCCTAGGATTAGGTTATGCTTTCTTCATTTTAATTAAGCATAACATTAATAAGGAAAAAGAAGAATCTGAAATTATTGTTGAGGATGCAGTTACACGTCGTCAAATGGAAGACAATATTCAATCATATATTAAGAAAATTGACCGTTTCGGTGCATTTACATTAATCTATGTTGATATCGATGGCTTCGCAGATTTAAATGAAGTATTCGGTAAGGAAACTTGTGACCAGATTTTAAAGGAAACTGCAACAAGAATCATCCGTGCCTTACCTTACAAGGCTTCACTTTGCAGATATGAGAATGATGAATTCTTAATCTATATAAAGGATGAAGATAATAAAAATAGAATTGAAAAGCTTGCAAACCAAATTAATGAGCTTATCCAAGCTCCTTATCAGGTTTTAGTTGGTGAAACAATTTCATTATCAGCATCAATTGGTATTGTTACATTCCCAATTGCTGGTGAAACATTTGAAGATTTATATTCTAATTTATTATTAACAACTTATGTATCTAAGCGTGATGGTGGTAATAAGTTTACAGATTACTATGCATCTATTAGAGATGAAGAAATGGATAATATGAATTACTATAAGGAAGTTAAATCAGCTATCCAAAAGAAGGAATTCGTATTATACTTACAGCCAATTGTTGATTTACAAAACAAGCAACTTGTTGGTGCTGAATGTCTAATGCGTTGGAATCACCCAACTAAGGGTGTTCAGGCTCCATCAACATTCTTACGTATCCTAGAACAATCTGGAGATATTAAGTGGGTTGGTAACTGGGGTATTGAAGAAATGATTCGTATGCATGATAAGTATCTAGAATTATATCCAACAGTACCACTAAGATTATCATTAAACTTATCAACTAAGCAGTTACTAGATCCAAATCTAGCAAACTCATTTATTGAAACAATTCAAAAGAAGAATGCAAAGCCTGAAAACTACATGCTAGAAATTAATGACTTCATGATAGTTGAAAGAATTGCAGTTATTAAGACAAATATTTATAAGTTAAGAGACTTTGGTTTCAAGATTGCAGTCGATGGTTTCGAACTAGATGGTCAATCAGTACAAGCTATTCAACGTTCTCCAATCGATGTTATTAAGCTTGGTCGTGGTTTCTTAAAGGATATTGAAAATAACTTCATGAAAGAAAAGCTTGCAGAAATTTTAGTTAAGTTCTGTAATGATAATGGTAAGACAATTATTTCTGAGGGTGTTGAAACTGCAGAAATAGCTAAATATGTTAAGGATCAAAATATCTTCCAAGAACAAGGTTACTTCTATGGTAAGCCTATGGGTGAAGAAGGATTCCAAGAATATATTGATAGACATCAATATCAAGTATTACTTGATGACGTATCTACTATTGAAGATACTGAAAACTTACTTAACATCATGGATGATGG
>CACZRY010000173.1 GCA_902783745.1 uncultured Erysipelotrichaceae bacterium | reverse complement strand
TTGGTTCTTTTTCTAAAGAAGAAGTATTTAAAAAACTATTCTGAGTTATTAGATGATTGGAATTCAGTATATCAAGATAGAATAAATCAATTAGTATTTATTGGTAGAAACTTTAATAAAGAAGAAATGATAAATAAGTTAAATTTATGTTTAACAGATTAATATATAATAAAAAAGACAATCTTGTTTGATTGCCTTTTACTTATTATGTACTTTATTATAATAATTTTTGATAGCTTGGAATGATTGAGTAGTAAGATCATGTTCAAGCTTACATGCATCTTTTGCAGCAACTTCACTATCTACCCCTAGTTCAATAAGAATTTGAGTTAAAAGTATATGTCTTTCATATATCTTTTGAGCAACTTCCATACCACTATCAGTTAAATGAAGGTGATTATGTTCATCTATATCAATATATCCGCCTTCCTTAAGCTTTTTTAAAGCTATAGAAACACTTGGCTTTGAGAAATTTAATTCATTTGCAACATCTATTGCATGTACATCTTTTTGCTTTGTTGAAAGCATTAAAATAGCTTCTAAATAGTCTTCACCAGATTCAAGTAGATTCATACGATAAACCCTCCTACTTATATTTATTTTGATTATAACATTAAAAGTTTATTTTATCAATTAGTTAAAACAAACTAAATATATAATAACATAAAATCAATTAGAATTATAAAAGTATCTATGTCCAAAATTTCACATAAAAAAAGACTATTTAAATCTTTAAAAAAAATATGCTTAATGGTATAATCTATAAAGTACTAAAAAGGTATTTATTAGGAGTTTTTTTATGCGCTTAAGTGATTTATTATTCAAATTTGATCAATCATCTATACTTTTTCAAATCTTAGATAATGCGAAAAATAATTCGGATGCATATGTTACTATAAAAGAAAAGGAAAATGGCTTTTTTGTTGAACCAACTAATCTATTTATAGAAGTATTTAAAGCACAAAAGATTGATATTACAATCAAATCTGATTATTCTTTAAAATCAGGACAATGTGGTTGTCTACAATTTTTAAAACAACATTCATGCATTCATCTAACTGCAATCTATGCTTTTGGTTTAGCTTTAATTAATAGAGCTGAATTTGATAAAGAAGTAAGCAAATATGAAAGAAAAAAACAAGGTGCCTTCCATCAAGCAATCTTAGAAAAACTTGCTGATGATATTAAGGTATCAAACCCATATTTTGGTCAAATTCATTTGATTCCAGTAATAGAAGAAAATTATTCACAAAGCTATGTTTTATCATTAAAAATAGGCTTTGATAAGGATTATGTAGTTAAATCTATTAAAGAATTTATCGATATTACTGAAAATAATATTGAATATACATATGGTCAAAAATTAACTTTTAGACATTCTTATGAATGCTTTGATAAGATATCTAAGCAATTCTATGATTTCTTAGAAACAATTGCACAAGATGATACTGATAAGAGTATTGTTATTCATAAAGCTCAAGTTTTAAGAATATTTGAAATATATACTAATAATGTAATTTTTTATAAACAAAGAAATAAAGATAAAGCCTATGCTAGATTTATATATCCTACAACTATGGCATCAATTAAGCTAGATGATAATTATTTATCTATAGTTTCACCAGATAATTCTGAATTATTATTATCAGGTATTAATAATGCTTATTTTATTGATCAGGATAATATTTATCTTTATTCATATAAATCAAGAACTGAATCAAGATTATATAATTATTTATTTAAAGTAAATGGTTCATTAATAATTGATGTAGATTCTAATAAATTTATATCTGAAGTATTACCTTTAATTAAAAAAGATATTTCAATTGATAATGAATTCTATAATAAATATCCTATTCCTGATATTTCTGTTAATTCTTATTTATCATATGTTGATAATATCATGTATTTAAATCCAAAAATTAGCTGTGATGAACCATCAAGAAAAAGCCCTTATTTGAAGCAACTACTTGATGGTTACTTTAAGACAGTAGAAGGATATCAATTTGTACGTAATAAAGATAGAAAATACATGATTGAGGATTTAGGATTACAATATAAATTTTTAACAGATGACTTATCTAATCTTAAATCATTTGGTAATGTATATTTTGATGAAGATATGAAAGCTGTTAAGACAAAGAAATCTACTAAAACTAGAGTTTCTATATCTTATAATGTAGGATTACTTGAATTTAAATTCTCTAATGGTGAATTATCAGAAGAAGATATTCAAGCAATGTTAAAGGCATATCATGAAAAGAAGAAATTTATCAAGCTTAAGGATAATACTATTTTAGAAATAGATGAAGAATCCGCAAAAGAAATAGATGATTTTATGGAAGATTTTAATATTTCTATAAAAGATTTAAATAAGCCTATATCTAAACCATTAAATTACTTATTAAAGTTAGTTAATGGTGGAGACCCTATGGTAGATATGGATAATGATATAATTAGGATTATTAAAGAAATCCAAAATTATAAAAAGAGTAAATATTTACCAAATGCGCCTTTAAATGATATTTTAAGAAATTATCAAATTGAAGGCTATAGATGGTTAAAAACTTTATCTAACTTTGGATTTGGCGGTATTTTAGCTGATGATATGGGTCTTGGTAAAACATTAGAAGTAATATCATTCCTAGAAAGTGATGATAAGGCTATGCCATCACTAATTGTATGTCCTATGTCATTAGTTTATAACTGGGAAATAGAATGTGAAAAATGGAAATATCAAGCTCCTGTTAAATTAATTATAGGTCCATCTGATATAAGAGAAGAAATGATTAATAATATCAAGCCTGATGAAAAGATATTATATATAACATCATATGATTCATTAAGACGTGATATGAATATATATAAGGAAAGATTTAGATTTGTAATTGCTGATGAAGCACAATTCATTAAGAATCAATTTGCACAAAAGAGTGAAGCAATTAAATCTATTAAATCAGAGATTAATTTTGCACTTACAGGTACACCTATTGAAAATGGTCTTGCAGACTTATGGAGTATATTTGATTTCTTAATGCCAGGATATTTATCTAATTATTCACATTTTAAATCAAGATATGAATCTTTAATCGTACATGATGACGATGAGGCCTTAAATAATCTAAAGAAAAGAGTATCTCCTTTCATCTTAAGAAGAACAAAGAAAGATGTATTAAAGGATTTACCTTATAAGATTGAAGATTATTATTACTGCAAGATGGAAGATAAGCAGAAGGAAGTATATGATATTTATGTTGAAAAGCTAAAAGATGATTTGAAGAATGGTGGAAATAATGTATTAGCATTATTAACTAGATTACGTCAAATCTGTATTACTCCTGAGCTTATATTACAAGAACCATTTGAAAATACTAAGATTAATATGGCTGTTGATTTAATTAAATCATCAATTGAAGCAGGTCATAGAATATTAGTATTCTCTCAATTTGCACAATCATTTCCTATTATTTCTAAGGAATTAGATAATATGGGAATTAAGCATTTTATCTTAGATGGTCAAACAAAAGCTAAGGTTAGAATGGAAATGGTTTCTGAATTCAATTCTAATGATGATATAAAAGTATTTATTATATCACTTAAGGCTGGTGGTACTGGATTAAATTTAGTTGGTGCCGATATGGTAATTCACTTAGATCCATGGTGGAATTCATCAGCAGAAGCTCAAGCAACAGATAGAGCTTATAGAATTGGTCAAGAAAAGAATGTTACTGTTATTAAGCTTATTTGTAAGAATACAATTGAAGAAAAGGTTGTTAAACTTCAAGGTATTAAAAAAGAACTTGCAGAATCTATTGTTGTATCAGATGATGCTAAAAAGCCATTTAAGCTTACAAGAAATGATATTTTAGAATTATTAGAATAGTAAAAGCCCAGCAATGGGCTTTTATAATATATGGAGATATTATATGAATAAATTAATGTTTTTATCGGATTATATGGAAGGATGTCATCCTCTCGTATTAAAAAGATTAAATGAAACAAATCTAGAATCTAGTAGTGGCTATGGTACTGATATATATTCATTTGCTGCTAAAGAAAAAATAAATAAGATATTAGATGAAGATAATGACATATATTTTGTTTGTGGTGGTACACAAACAAATTTCATAGTAATAGATACTATCTTAAAAGGATATGAAGGAGTATTAACTATAGATACTTCACATATTGCAACACATGAAGCTGGCGCAATTGAATTTAGTGGGCATAAGGTTATTACTATTCCAAATATAAATGGAAAGATAAAAGCAGAAGATATAGATCAATATATGACAAACTTTTATAATGATACATCATATCCTCATATGGTAATGCCTAAAATGGTATATATATCATATCCAACAGAATATGGTACCATATATTCAAAAGAAGAACTTATTAACATAAGAAAAGTATGTGATAAATATAATATGTATCTATATTGTGATGGTGCAAGATTAGCATATGGACTTAAAGCTTCATCAAATGAATTAACTTTTGCTGAATTCGCAAAATTTTTCGATGTATTTTATATTGGTGGTACTAAATGTGGACTTTTAATGGGTGAGGCTATAGTTATAAGAAATAATAACTTAAAGACTGGATTTTTTACATCAATTAAGATGCATGGAGGATTACTT
>CACZRY010000172.1 GCA_902783745.1 uncultured Erysipelotrichaceae bacterium | reverse complement strand
GGAGTCTATTTTAAATGCACTATAGATGAATTTAATGATTTGGGATTTGAATATGGAGATAGTGTTAATATTTACTTTGATAATGATTATAAAATCTTAGATTTACCATATTATAATGGCTATTATGTAGATGCAGGAGAAAGATTACTTGTTGGATATCCTGGATATGATTATATAAAGCTTGCAATAAATTATGGAGAGGATTGTTATGATATTATTGGCTTAAATAGCGATAATAAGGCAAAAATAGAACTAAATTCAAAAGGTAAATATTTAGATATTCAAGAAACTATGAATATCCAATATAAGGATGAAAGAGAATTTTATGATTCTGATTCTGAATTTGGAAATTATAGACAAATATCTGTTGGAAATATTAAACCAAATATTTTATATAGAGGAGCTTCTCCATGTGATAATAAGCATAAAAGAGCTTCTTGTGTAGATGGTTTAATGGAAGAAAGTGGAATTAATTTCATAATGAATCTTGCAGATACTAAGGAAAAGATAGATTCATTTATTAATCAAGAAGATTTTAATTCACCATACTTTTTGTCATTATATAAAAAGAATACAGTGTTATTAATGTCTCAAGGATATGATGAAAAGGTTATGCCTTTAGCAATGAATATGAATTATAAGTCAAGTGAATTTAGAAGTAAGGTAGCACAAGGATTTAGACAACTTGAATTATTTGATGGCCCATATTTTATTCATTGCCAAGAGGGTAAGGATAGAACAGTTTTTGTTTGTATTGTTATTGAAGCATTACTTGGTGCATCATATCAAGAAATAGTAGATGATTATATGTATACATATAAGAATTATTATAAAATTACTTTAGAAAATGATCCTAAAAGATATAATATCATTAAAGAAAGAAATGTAGATGCGATGCTTGAATTCATAGTGGGTAATAATAATTATAAGACTATAGATTTAGTTAGCGCAGCAAGAAATTATTTATCACTTGGTGGATTAGAAGATACTATTATAGATTCTATAATAGAAAAGCTATCAAAATAAAATGTTAAGCAAACTTTACAAAAAGTTGTTGACATATTATTTGGCCTTTGGTAATATATAGGCAGGAGGTATAGTTCTATGAAAAAGATTTTTGTGGGAGTATTATATATTATTTTATTAGTAATGTCTTTTGTATATGTATTTATAACAGTTGCTCAAGTACCTAATGGAGAGTATTTAGTTAATCAATCAGTTATTACATTAGCAGCATTTACAGGTTTACCTGTTATTGGCGCTATAATTTTAATACCTGCGGTGGTTTTTACAATTATATCACTTGTAAATGCAAAGAAGTTATTAGTGTTCTTAAGAGATACATTTACATTCTTTACATCAGCATTCTTAATTGCTGGTACAGTTGTTGCAATCATTAAATATGCAAAAGAAATAAATAATTTATATGTTCCTATTATTTTATTAATTTCTACTTCAATTTTATTAATCTTCTCATTAAATGGCTTATTAAAGATATTTATGGAAGAAAACAAGAAGAAGCAAGACGTTATAGAAGAATAAAGTATTAATGGATTTGGTATTTTTATATCAGATCCATTTTTTCTTTGACATATTATATTTATAGTTTTAAAATATATTTGTAAATATAAAAAGGGAGCTGGTGTGACCGGCTGAGAGGAAGATATATCTTCGACCTATCCTGATCTAGGTAATGCTAGCGTAGGCGTATAATAATTAATATTAAAGACGCTAGCAAAAGGCGCCTTTTTTTTACATTTTGGAGGATATTATGGAATATATAAAAAATATAAGAGAGAAATGCCCTTTAATTCATTTCATTACTAATTATGTAACAGTTAATGATGTTGCGAATGCAGCATTAGCTATTGGTGCATCACCAATTATGACAGATGAAATATTAGACGCACCTGATATGCAAAATATTTGTAATGCGTTAGTTATTAATACTGGTACATTAAATGAAAATACAGTTGCATCAATGATTGCATCTGGTAAAAGAGCAAATGAACTTGGTCATGTTGTAGTATTAGATCCATGTGGAGCTGGTGCAACACCTTATCGTAATAAGGTTATTAAAAAGCTTATGGACGAAGTTAAATTTGATTGTATTAAGGGTAACATTAGTGAAATTAAGGCATTAGCTAATGTTTCATCTAAAACTAAGGGTGTTGATGCATCTGAAGCTGATAAGGTAACAAAAGATAATTTAAGTGATGTATTTGCATTCGCAAAGAAATTATCAAATGCATATGGTGCAGTTATTGCAATAACTGGTGCTATTGATGTTATTGTATATGGCAATATTGCATATACAACTGATAATGGATGTAAAGAAATGAGAGCAATAACAGGTACAGGATGTATGACAGCAGGTGTTATTGCTGCATCAATCGTTGCAAATCCTTTAGACAAGCTTAAGGCTGTAACTGCAGCTATAGTTGGTGTAGGACTTGCAGGTGAAATGGCCTTATCTTATGCAAAGGGTACAGGTACATTACATATTGGTTTAATTGATGAATTATCTAATTTAGATGATTTAAAATTAGAAGCAGGTGCAAAGATTGAAAAATTTGAAATCTAGCTTAAAACTATATGCAGTAACCGATAGATATTGGTTAAATGGGAGATTATTAAAGGATGATGTTGAAAAAGCCATTTTAGGTGGTGCAACAATGATCCAGCTTAGGGAAAAAGAGTTAGATAAGGAATCTTTTATAAAAGAAGCCTTAGAAATTAAAGAAATTTGTAAAAAATACGATGTGCCTTTCATTATTAACGATTCACTTGATGTATTCTTAGCAGTTGATGCCGATGGACTACATGTAGGGCAAGATGACCTAAGAGCTGATATTGCAAGAGAAAAAATTGGGCCAAATAAGATTTTAGGTGTTTCATGTGAAACTGTAGAGGAAGCAGTTTTAGCAGAGAAAATGGGTGCGGATTATTTAGGTGTTGGTACTATTTTTAATACATCAACAAAACTTGATGCAAAATCTGTTTCAATAAAAACTTTAACATCTATTTGTGATAGCACAAAAATACCTGTCGTTGCGATAGGTGGTATTACTAAGGATAATATTTGTGAACTTAGGGATACAATGATTGATGGTATATCAGTTGTATCTGCAATATTTAAGGAAAATGATATTGTAAAAGCAACAAAAGAATTAGTAAAAAGAGTAGATGAGATTTTACTTAATACAAATAATTATAAGCTATTTATAGTAGATTATGATGGAACATTACTTGAATCTATGTCAATGTGGGATGATATTACATCTAGATATTTAAAATCTAAAGGAATAATACCACCTAAAAGCATAGATTATGATGTTAGATTACAAACAAATGATGAGACTGCAGAATATTTAAAGAATTTATTCTTTAAGGATTCTAATGTAAAAGATGTAATGGATGATTTAAATAAATTCATTATGAATGAATATGTAAAAATCGAATTAAACGAAGGTGCAAAAGACTTCTTAATCGATTTAAATAAAAAAGGTTTAGTTGTTTTATATACTGCAACAACTTCTAAATTAATAGAAGCATCTTTAGAAAAGAATGGAATAAAAGATTTATTTAAGCATTTATATACATCATCAACTTATAATGTTACAAAGGTAAATGGTATGGGATATATAGATATCGCAAAGAATTTAGGCTTTAATACAAATGAAACATTAATAGTTGAGGATGCACCTCACGCATTAGTTGGTGCTCATATGAGTGGTATTAAGGTTTTAGGTGTAAAAAGTTCAAGCAATTTTAGACACTATGATGATATAGTTAGATTGAATTGTGATTATTATATTAATTTAAGGAGATATTAATGAAAGTTGTATTATCAATCGCCGGTTCTGATTCTTCAGGAGGAGCTGGTATTCAAGCAGATATTAAAACAATACTTGCAAATAAATGCTTTGCTGAAACAGCAATTACAGCATTAACAGCACAAAACACTTTAGGTGTATATGATATTATGAATGTAACACCTAAATTCTTAGAAGAAGAAATTGATGCAGTATTTAACGATATTAGACCAGATGCAGTAAAAATTGGTATGGTATCTGATAAAGATTTAATTAAATCTATTGCCAAAAAGCTTAAAGAGCATAATGCAAAAAATATTGTTGTTGACCCAGTAATGGTTGCAACAAGTGGTGCAAGATTATTAAATCCTGATGCTGAAGAAGCATTAATTAAAGAATTAATTCCAATGGCTTGTTTAATTACACCAAATATTCCTGAAGCAATGGTATTATCTGGTATTAAAATTGATGATGCTAAAAGTATGGAAGAAGCTGCAAAAATAATAAGTAAGCTTGGTGCAAAAGCTATACTTGTTAAAGGTGGTCATAGAATTAATGATGCCAATGACCTTTTGTATTTTAATGGTGAATATATTTGGATTAACGGTAAAAGAATTAATAATCCAAATACACATGGTACAGGATGTACCTTATCAAGTGCAATAGCTTCAAATCTAGCAAAGGATAATTCTATTCTTGATTCTATTAAGAAAGCTAAATTATATTTAGAAGATTGCTTAAATGAAATGCTTGATTTAGGCAAGGGAAGTGGTCCTTTAGATCATGGATGTAACATAAAGGAGAAATACAATGGTTAATTACATGGATGAAATTATTAAAGATTCTATCCCTATTTGGGATGAATGTATCCAAACTGAATTCATTCAATCTTTAATAAATAACACTTTAGATGAAGATAAGATGTCAAAATATATTATTGAAGATACACGTTATTTATTGAATTATGCAAAATGCTATGCATATTTAATAACAAAGTGTAATACTTTAGAAGAAATAAGAGTTTTTTATGATATTTTATCATTCGTTAATGAAGGGGAAACTTCAATAAGAAGAGAATACCTTATAAAAAATGGATATAATGAATTGGATATAGAAACATCAATTCCTGATACTGAAACACAAATATATATTGATCATATGATGAGCTTTTGTGCAAATGGTAGCTTAGTTGAAGGTACAATGGCAATACTTCCTTGTATGTTATCATATGATTATATATTTAATAAACTTTATGATGAAAATCCTAATATGCTAAAAAATAATAAATATAAAAATATTTTAGAAGCATATATTGGAGATTCTGTAAAAGAAGTATGTAAGGCATGGGCAAGTTTTGCAAATGAATTAATGAATAAGTATCCATGTAGTTTAGAAAAATGTAAACAAATATTTAGATTCTCATCAATAAGAGAAAGAGAATTTTGGAATATGAGCTTTAATAATAAAATAGAAATTATTAAATAATTTTTTTTAATTTTTAGACATTGCTCCAAAAAAGTTTTTAAAAAATATTGACAATAAAAAAATGTCGTTCTATAATATCAGTAATTTAATAAATAAACCGTTGATATGGAGATAAAACATTAAAAGTGCTTATAGAGAGCAAGGGATGGTGGAAGCCTTGCAGATTACTATTTTGTAAATGGACCATTGAGGGAATAATGAAAAAGAAGAAATTCTTTAGTATCTTATTACGTTTTCATACGTCAGTTGATAGAAATGTGTTGGCATTTCAAAAAGTGTATGGTTGTCATGACCATAAATTTAGGTGGTACCGCGGGTATAATACTCGTCCTATTTTTAGGACGAGTTTTTTTGTTTATTAGGAGGTAAGAAAATGAGACCAAGTTTAGAAGAAATAAAGGAATTAAAAGGATATAATACAATACCTGTATCAATTGAAATAATGAGTGATATTAAAACTCCGATACAAGTATTAAAAAATTTAAAGGCTATATCTAAGAAGCATTATTTATTAGAGTCTGTAACTAATGAAAAGCAATCTAGATATTCATTTTTGGGATATGATCCAATTTTAGAAATAAAATGTAAAGATAATTTAGTAACAATTATTAAAAACGAAAATGAAGAGGTTTTTGAATCTTTAGATCCTATGAATGAAATAAGAAAGATTATTTCTAAATACAAATCTCCTCAATTTGATTACTTACCTTCATTTACAGGTGGATTTGTTGGATATGCATCATATGATACAGTTAAATATATGGAAAAAACATTAAAATTTAAATCATATGATGAAGCAAATTTCAATGATTATCATTTTATGTTATTTGATAAAGTTATCGCATTCGATAATATAAGACAAAAGATTGTATTAATAGTTAATATATCTATAGATAATTTAGAAGAAAATTATAAGAAAGCAGAAAAGGAACTTTTAAATTTAAAAGCATTAGTTAAGGCTGATTTCCATCCAGTTATTCCAAATAATGAAATAATAGAAGAAATAAAGGCTCATGATAATTTTAAAAGTTATAGTGAATCTATAGATAAGATAAAAAAACATATTATAGATGGAGATATATTCCAATGTGTATTCTCAAGAAGATTTAAAGGTAAGATGAAAGGTGACCTATATAATACTTATAGAGTATTAAGAGGATTAAATCCTTCTCCATATATGATATTTATGGATACTGAAGAACTTCAAATTGCTGGTGCATCACCTGAAACTTTAGTAAAAAAAGAAGGAAATACATTACAAACATTCCCAATTGCAGGAACAAGACCTAGAGGTAAGTCTTTAAAAGAGGATTATCAAATAGAAGAAGATTTAAAGCATGATGAAAAAGAACTTGCAGAACATAATATGTTGGTTGATTTAGGAAGAAACGATATTGGAAGAATTGCAAAATTCGGAAGTGTTGAGGTTTCTAAATATCAATATGTATTAAAGTTTAGTCATGTAATGCATATTACATCAACAGTAAATGGAATTATAAGAGATGATTGTGATGCGATTGATGCATTAAAATCATTACTTCCTGCAGGTACATTATCTGGTGCTCCTAAAATAAGAGCAATGGAGATTATAGATGAGCTTGAGCCTGTAAGAAGAGGAATATATGGTGGTGCAATAGGATATATTGATTTTAGAGGAAACCTAGATATGTGCATATGTATTAGAACAGCTATTAAAAAGGGTGATGATATTTATGTACAAGCAGGTGGAGGAATTGTTTTAGATTCTGTTTCAGAAAATGAATATATGGAAACAGAGAATAAGGCTAAGGCAGTATTAAGAGCTTTAGCGATGTCAGAAGGTGAGCTTGAATGATTTTATTAATAGATAATTATGATTCATTTTCATATAATCTATATCAATTTATTGGAACAATAAATCCTGATATTAAGGTTATAAGAAATGATGAATTAAAAGTAGATGAAATATTAAAATTAAATCCATCACATATAATTATTTCTCC
>CACZRY010000171.1 GCA_902783745.1 uncultured Erysipelotrichaceae bacterium | reverse complement strand
TCTTTAAAATTTCATATCTATGTTCACGTTGAGCACCAGTTGTAATTTCACAACCCTTCCAAATTAGGTCATAACCACATGGTACTCCCTTTTCATCACGCATATGATAGAATGCACGAACATCCTTTGAATATCCAGTAATGAATAAGAATTCATGTCCAAACATATCTTTTGAAAGCTTTTCTACTAATCTTTCACCTTCAGTTGTAAGGTCACCCTTTTCTTCTTCAGGTACCTTATAGCCATATCTCTTTTCTAATTCATCATATACATCATGTAAATCCATTACAGGGAAAGGTAATGTAGGTACTACAACATCAATATCATATACCTTCTTAATTTCATCACCATATTTTTCCTTAACGCACTTTAATGCATATGCAAGCATTTCTTCTTCCATCTTCATAACATCTTTATAAGATTCAATATATGAGAATTCTAAATCTAGACCTGTAAATTCAGTTGCATGCTTTCTTGATGCAAACTTTTCTGCTCTAAATACAGGACCTGTTTCATAAATACGTTCAAATCCTGCTGCCATAGCCATTTGCTTATAGAACTGAGGAGATTGTGCTAAGAATGCATTACGATCAAAATAATCTACCTTAAATACACCAGCACCTGATTCTGATTCGGTACCAATTAGCTTTGGTGAATGGATTTCAATAAAATCTTTTTTATTTAAGAATTCACGACATGAATTAACAAATAAAGATTGAGTCTTAAACATTAATGTATTCTTATCAGTTCTTAAATCAATCCATCTATAGTCAAGTCTCATATCGATGTTTGTTTCTTCACCCTTAGGCGCAACAATTGGGTTTGGAGCTGCAACTGATAATACATTTATCATATCAGGATACATTTCCATACCATTTAATTTAACATATTCAGATGCCATAATTACACCTTCTGCCTCAATTACAGAATCTGGTGTAATAGATGCTAAAACATCTTCCATTTCAGGATGCTTTGCTTTTTCAATTGTAATTTGAAGTTTTCCTGATACATCCTTTAAAACGATAAAGCACATTGATTTCTTATTTCTAATATTTTCAACGAAACCAGCTACTTTATTTACTTCACCTAATTTAATATTTTTAATATTAACTCTTTTCATATTAACTCCTTATTTATTACAACCACTACAGTGTGATTGTTGATTTACTTTAGATAAAATATAATTGTAAACTTCCTCAATATTAATTGTTTCTTGAGTATCTAATGTATTATCCTTAATATTAATCTTACCTTCATTTAATTCATTATCACCAAGTATTAAAGTGAATAATGCATTATTTAAGTCAGCCTTCTTAAATTGGCTCTTTAAGCTTCCTTCCTTATAATCCATTTCACAAGAAAGTCCACCAATTCTACAAACATTAATTGTCTTTAAGCAAGCCATTTCAGCCTTCTTGCCTAACGCAATAAAGTAAGCATGGATTTGTTCTTTTGGTTGTAAATTTTTACCTGCAAAATCTGCAGCCATAATTAATCTTTCAACACCAAATGCCATACCAACACCTGGAGTTTGTGGTCCACCTAAATCAGATATAAGCTTATTATATCTTCCTCCACCACCAATAACATTTTGTGCACCAAATTCAGGAATATTAACTACTAATTCAAATACAGTATCAGAATAATAATCTAATCCTCTTACTAAATTATCATCAATAACATACTTTAATCCTTGATTATCTAATGCTTCAAGTACAGTATTAAATCTTTCCTTTGAAACATCATTTAAATATTCATTAATCTTAGGTGCACTCTTAAAGAAGTCCTTATCATGGTCAACCTTGCAATCTAAAATTCTTAATGGATTCTTGTCTAATCTATTTAGGCAATCTTCACATAAGCAATCTTTATATTTAGTAAAGTGACTTACTAAAACCTCTCTATATTTATTTCTTGATTCTTCATCACCTAATGTATTAATTTTAACTGAAACATCCTTTAATCCTAATGCTCTTATTAAAGATGCACCTAAAGAAATAACTTCAGCATCAAGTAATGGATTATCACTACCTAAAGCTTCAACACCAAATTGATTGAATTGGCGATTTCTACCTTTTTGAGGACGTTCATATCTAAACATAGGTCCCATATAGAATAATTTTGTTACAGAATTATCAACATAAAGCTTGTTTTCAATATAAGCTCTTGCAACACCTGCAGTACCTTCAGGTCTTAAAGTTATTCCTCTATCACTTCTATCCTTAAAATCATATGTTTCTTTTGTTACCATATCAGATGTATCATTAATATCTCTATGGAAAACATCAGAAGATTCAAAAATAGGTGTTCTAATTTCTTTATAATTATATAGCTTGCAAACCTTTCTTACTGTTGATTCAAGCTTTTCCCATTTACCAGATTCACCAGGTAATACATCATATGTCCCTTTTGGTTTAGTAATCATTTTAATCCTCCATATATTCATGCTTATAAATTGAATAATATTTAGCTATATCATCACCATAATTTAGATGACATATCTCCTCATATTCATATACTAGTCCTAAGCTTTTAATTAAATTAAGCGATCTTTCGTTTCTTAAAGATGAACCAATCTTAACCTTATCACATTCTAAATCAAAGAATGCAACATCAATTGCCTTTTTTAAGCAACGTTTCATAATCCCCATACCCCAAAATTTTCTATCTAAAAAATAGCCTATTTCAATTTCATTTTGATTCTTATCATAGGTATGGTAATCAATTACTCCAATCATTACATCACCATAATATATTGCATATCCTGGTGGTAATCCTAAATCGCAACGCTTAAGATAAATATTATTGATGATAAGTTTAGCTTCATTAATACTTAAAAGTGGTCCCCAGTTAAGGTAACTACACATTTCTTTATCTCTTCCGATTACAAATAATCCTTTATAATCAGATTGAGTTATTTCCTTTAAAGTGAATTTATTAACTTTAACTTCCTTAAGTGTAGTTTTCATAATCCCTCTTTAAATAAAAAAACGCCCTTATAAATATAAGGACGATAATATCGTGGTGCCACCTTACTTCAGCAGAGCTCTCATTAATGTTAACGCCATTATACGTCCTTTTTTAGAGGAATTCCGAAGTGTCATAGATAAGTCTACATAGATATTCGCACCAACCATATCTTCTCTTAAATGAATCAACAAACCTAATTCTTCATCATCAATTTATACAATAAAAATTTTAACATTTTAGTCTATAAATTTCAAGTATTAAGAAACAAAGCCAAAGTCATTATTTATATTATTTTTTTCATTATTATCATCATTTCTAGAAATGACCTTATTTTTAGCATCAGTTAGTATATTTGAAACCTCTTCATATGGTAATGTTTCATCATTTGAGATACTAAAAACATTATCAGAAATTTGTTGTGATATATCCTGTGTATCATCAGATACTGCAATAGACTTAACTTCAACATTTAGCTTATCTAATGTCTTTTCAACATAAAGCTTATATTCATAGTGACAAAAATTAGCCTCAAGTGGAATTCCATGCTTCATAAATGATTCATAAAGCATTCCCATTATTGCTGCTTTTACTGTTGTTTTATCTTTTATATAAAATATATCATTATATCCATATTTATTATAATGAATTAGTATTAATAAAACTCTTCTCTTATTTTCTCTTATTTTAATTGGTAAATATGTAGTATAAAAATCTATACTATCATCTATATATTTAAAGTTTTTAAATTCTTCTATAAATTCTTTATTCTCTTTAAGTTTTCTTTTTTCAGGTACTAAATAAGGTAAATCCTGATATCTAGCGTTATATGATAGCTTATCTGTATCAATATATGCCATTGCAGTATAACCATTGTTAAAGCATTCTTTAATATCTTGATAATCATTTTTCAAAAATGATTGCATAAATGATGCAGCTAAAATAAAATCTCCAACCTCATTATCATTACAATATCTTTCTTCAAATCCAGTTTGATATCTATAAAAAATTACATTATCATAATCTTTTACTCTTACATGATTATCTTTAAGATATTTGTAATCTGCATCAATTAAATCAGCTTTAGATTTTATTATTGCAAATATAGAATCACAATCACCAATAGTAATAGAATCTGGGTTTTCTGATGTACCAATTTTATGCATATATTCAAATCCATTATTATTGTTTAGTATTTGAATTCCATATGATGCACCAAAAAATGATTGAATAAAAATCAATAACATCTTTTTGCCTTCATTTTCAAAATCCAAATAGAACATTTCTACTTGATTGAATTCATCAAAATAACCTTTTTTCTTAAGTTTTAGAATTATGTCCTTTGCATTTTGATACAAAGTATTCATTCTATCATCTCCTATATATTACTACTCGTTTAATACCATATGTCTTATCTTTTATAAGCTTTAAATCTTTATATTCTAAAGGGTATTTAGTATTCTTATCCATTTCAAAAGATATAACACCTTTATTAGATAATTTAGGAATACATAAATCTAATATCTCTATAATGTTATCCATTCTATATGGAGGATCTAAGATTATTAAATCAAACATATCTTTTGTTGTATTCATATAATCTTTATAATCCATATTATAGAATTCACATGAAGTAATGCCAAGATTTTTGCAATTTTTTTTACAAACATCTAAAGCTTTCTTATTAAGGTCATTCATTACAATTTTACTAAATCCTCTAGAATACCCTTCTATTGCCATTGCGCCTGAACCTGCAAATAAATCAAGTAATGTTCCACCTTGAAAATATTGACCTAAAAGATTATAAATTGCCATTCTAACCTTATCTTGAGTTTCTCTTGTTGTTTCAAGATTAGTCATTTCTATTATTCTATGTCTTAATTCACCTGCAGTTATGCGCATAATATAATCACCTTAATTTAAAATTTTATATGTAACCTTTTTACCATTAATAGTTACATCTTTAAGTTTTCTATCAAAGAATTTTCTACCTTCTTCTTTAACAAATAAAGTAGATTCATTTTTACCTATATTAATTTTGCCAAATTTTTCACGATGAATTTTCAAATTATCGTGGAAAATCATTATTAATTGATTAGGTTTTACATGATCTACTTCACCTACATTAACAGATATCTTAAAATACTTATCATTAGGTGATGATTTTTCACGTTCTTTAATTAAATCACCCTTACCTAATCTTCTTCCATCTTTTCCTCTTACTTTTTCTTTTGTATCTTTTGTCTTGCCCTTAGATTTTTCTCTTTTTGGCTTATCTTCAATTAAATAAATTTCATTATAAGTCTTTTTATCGGTATCAATTAAAGATATTAATGATCTAAGAAGTGGAATAGGATCAGAATTTTGTCTTGCTAAATGAGTTATTAATGAGTCATAAGATTCATTATTTTTATTTAATTCAATTGCATCCATTATATTAAGATATAGTTTCTTATTATGTGACTTTTCTATATCCTTAACAGATGGTATTTCTGCTCTTTGAATTTTTCTTTTTGTATAACGTTCAATCTCAGAAACTCTACCTTTAGTTCTTGATGTTGCAAAAGATAAAGCAATACCACTTTGACCAGCTCTTGCAGTACGACCAATTCTATGAACGTATAATTCATTTTCTTGAGGTAAATCATAATTAATAACACCTTCTATGTTATCAATATCTATACCACGTGCAGCTACGTCTGTTGCAATTAAAATATTTATAGAATTATTTCTAAATGAATTCATAACTCTATCTCTTGATTGTTGTTTTAAATCACCATGTAATCCATCAGCCTTATAACCTTGTTGTTGTAAGAATAAAACTAATTCATCAACCATAGATTTTGTATTTGTAAATATCATTGTTCTTTTGAATTCATAAAAATCTAATAATCTAATAAGTAGATCTTTTTTAGAATCACGCTTACAAAAATATACAAATTCATCAATGTTTTCAACTGTTAAAGTTTTTGCTTCAATTTTAACATGAGTATATTCTCTCATATATGATTCAGCAATTTTTTTGATAAATGGTGCAATGGTTGCAGAAAATAATGCTGTTTGATGATCCTTTGGAACTCCTTTTAATATTTTTTCTAAATCATCTTGGAATCCCATTTTAAGCATTTCATCCGCTTCATCAAATACTAAAAATGATAAGTTATTAAAACTTAGCTTACCTCTTTCCATTTGATCAATAATACGGCCTGGTGTACCAACAATAATATTTGGATTCTTGTCTAATTCTTTAAATTGCTTTTCATATGATTCACCACCATAGATTGTTGCAATTCTAAAGAATTTATCACGACCTATTAATTTTTTTATTTCAACTGATACCTGACATGATAATTCTCTTGTTGGGCATAAAACCAAACACTTACCATCTTTATTTTTTCTTAAAGATAGAATTAAAGGAATAGAGTAAGCAAGTGTCTTACCAGTACCTGTTTGAGCCTGTCCAATAACATCTAATCCTTGTAACAAAAGTGGGATTGATTGTTCTTGTATTGGAGTAGGTTCATTAATTCCTTCCTTTAAAAGTGCATCTAAAATTACCTTATCAGAAATTATTTCATTAAATTGTGTCATTAAATTTACCTATATTCTAAAAATTAAAAAGTGGATACCAATATCCACAAAAATAAAGACTAGGAAGGTACGTGAAGAAGCTAATCTCCATAGGGTGGAATCCTCTTTTTGCCATCCGTTAGGGTTCTCAAATTAAGAGCATCCAGCACAGGATGTGCCTCAGTTTCCGTTTCAAACAATAATGAGCTCCACGGCCATCTTCCTAGTACCTTTATTATAGTATAAAATATAAAACTATGCAAGAAACCCGAAAATTTCACATAATTTATTAATATAAAATTAAAAGTTTAAGAATGAATAAACGATTGCTATTAATCCAGCAAGGAATAACACGAATGCAATAATAACTAATAAATTATCGCCTTTTCCTTCTTGGAATTTATTGCCTAAATTAGCTGTAATTGGAAGCATTAATGCAATACCACCAACGCTAAACATACCAAAACCTAATGCTAAATATTTAGCAAAGAATGATGGAGTATATGAAGAATATGCTTGAGCAATCATTTCAATCATATAATCTAAGGTAATTGCAATAGATATTACAGCTAATATACCTATAATTATTTGATATCTTCTTTTTTGTCTCTTAACTTCATCCATTTTCTTTCTCATCTCTTGCTTCTGTTCATTTGTATAATTAGGAACATTAACATTAGATGTTTTATTCTTGTTATTCTTTTGACTCATAAAAGCACCAACTTTCTATGGTATTATAACATATTAGTATTAAATTAAACACAAAAAAGTGGGATTATTTATCCCACTTTTATAGTTTTACTTTGAAGCCTTTGTTAAAACTACAACGTTTTCAACTTTCTTAGCAGGTGCGTTTTCTAAGCCCTTCTTAGCTAAATCAACTAAAGCCTTGAAGCCTTCAGCATCATTAACTGCCATTTCAGCTAACATCTTTCTGTTGATGTTGATATTAGCATTTGCTAAACCGTTGATGAAACGAGAATACTTAATTCCATTTAATTGGCAAGCAGCATTGATTCTTTGAACCCAAAGACGTCTGAATTCTCTCTTACGAGCCTTTCTATCTCTGAATGCATACTGCATAGAACGCATAACTTGTTCATGAGCAGTCTTATATAATGTGTGCTTTGATCCATAATAGCCCTTTGCTAATTTTAAAACGGCCTTACGTCTTCTTCTTGTTGTATATCCACCTTTTACTCTTGGCATAATCTGATTCCTCCTACAATTACTTTAAGTTAGCGATTAATTGATTAATACGCTTCTCATCTGTTGAATGAACTAAACCAGCCTTTGATAAGTTCTTGTTCTGCTTATGAGACTTGTTAGTTTTTAAATGGCCTGTATATGCATGACCACGCTTAATTTTTCCTGTTCCTGTGATTTTGATTCTCTTCTTTAAACCACTATGTGTTTTTGCCTTTGGCATGTTCCTTCACTCCTCTTATTGTTGTTTTTCTATTTTTGGTGCTACGACTGCAAATAATGTTTTGCCGTCAAGCTTAGTAGGTGATTCTACTGTAGTAACATCTGATAAAGCTTCGATAAATCTATCTACAACTTCCTTACCTAATTCTTGGTGAACAATCATTCTACCTCTGAATCTTAGGGAAATCTTTACCTTGTTACCCTTCTTTAAAATGGTCTTGGCTTTGTTAACCTTAGTATCAAAGTCGTGCTGTTCGATAACTGGAGATAATTGAATCTCTTGTACAACAATTACATGTTGCTTTTTCTTCATTTCTTTTGCTTTCTTTTGTTGTTCAAAGCGGAAACGAGAATAATCCATTATCTTAGCAACTGCTGGCTTTGCATCTGGAGATACTAAAACTAAATCTAGTCCTCTGTCTTCAGCTTCCTGCAATGCTTTGTTACGGTTAAGAACGCCTAGTTTTTCACCATCTTCAGTTATAACTAGCATTTCTTTCGCACGAATGTCTTCATTTACGATGGCATCACTTGTTTTTCTTTGCTTGTTAATAGTTTCACCCCCACGGTAAATTAAAGAAATAAAAAAGAGGACATAGAAAGCCCTCTTATTGCATACTTAAATAAATTAATTCTATCAAAGTGACATTCTGCCTACCAACTCAATTATCAATCAGGCGAGAAACGGGCGTTTCTTCTTTCCACAATATTTATTTCAACGATATTATATTACACTAAATAAAAATCAATGTCAACAACTTTTTTACATAAATCAAAAAATTTTATGCTAAATCTTTAATCTCATATATTTTAATATATAAAATAAAGAATAGCAATCCTAAAATAGGTACCATATATAACGCATTAGAATAAATATATATTCCACTTTGATATGAAGATGGAATTATATATTTAAATACATTATAGATACTAGATACATTCGCAAGTATTAGCTTATCTGCAATTGATACAAATGCCATAATCATAGTTACAAAGATATTTGGTACAATTACACTTACAGTCATTAATAAAATAACTTCAGTAAATAAAGGTAAATATATAAACATTGGCACTAATAATATTGTACCATCAATTTTAAAATACGGATATTTGATTGTAGGTATCAAATATATAATTATTACTTCTATTGCTGTTATAAATGCCAATACAATAAACAATATTAATGCCTTACTTATCAAAAGCGTTCTTCTTTTTGTGTAGGAAATGTACAAATGATCAAAAGATATCGAATTTATGAATAGGCTTATTACCATACATGATGCAATTATTGTATTAAATAATGTTACAATAAGTAAGGCTTCATTAATATATTTGCTATGAATATCAATATAATTCTTTAAATAATAAACATAATCATAGCCTGATGCTGCGATTAAAATTAATAATATAGTCATTAATACAAAGGATATACTTAAAATAATGATAGTAACCTTTTGAAACAAAAAGCTAAAATACAATTTTATCAAATCAAAAAAATCTTTAATTTTCTTCATAAAGCTTTCCATCCTTTATACTATATTCTTTTTTTATAACGTCACTAAAAAGATTTTTTTCATGTAAAGACATAATTACAATTTTCTTATCTTTTAATAATCTTTTTATTTCTTCTTTAAATAAAATTTTAGCTTCATCATCAAGTCCATCTAATGGTTCATCTAAAATATAACAATCAGCTTTATGATATAAGACTTGTAATAAGCCAACCTTTTGCAAATTCCCCTTTGATAAGTTTCCAATAAGCTTTCTTGGAATCTTATACTTATCTACTAAATATTGATATTCCATACCTATTGTTAGATTTATATAGCTATCTACACTTAAAAGCTTTGGCAATAAAAACTTATCTGGTAAATAAGATATTGTATCAGTAGTTAATATTGAACCAGATGTTTTATAAATAATACTTGATAATATTTTTAATAAGGTAGATTTACCAGAACCATTATTTCCATAAATTATATGTAAATTTCTATCAAAAGTTACTGAAATATCATTTAATATTTTATTATTTTTATATATTTTAGTAACATTAATTAATTCTATCAAGATAAAACACCCCCTGATAAATACAAGTTTGAATCTTTATAACCATTAATAGGTTTTATATTAGATTCTATATAATATATTTCATCGTTTATATAAAACGCTACATACTCGCTATATATTTGATAATACTTTTTATAACAAATTGGGATATAAAAATCTTTTGCTTTAATTTCAGTTTTTTTATTTTCATTTACAATCTTTACATTGTAATATGATATATCGTCATAAAAATTTATATTAGTTACATAGGTTTCATATTTCAATAGATTTAATTTACCAAAGCTTTGAGATGATGTTCTTAAATCATCTAATGAATCAAATGTATAACCATATACATTTATTCCAACTAAATTGTTAATAGAATCAATTTTTGCAAATGTTGGTGATATAACAAATTTATTATCAATAAAATCTCTATTAAGAATTGATATTGACCCCATATCAAATGATATAGAGTATTTATCGTTTGATATTCTTAAAATAAATGATTGAGATACTACTTCATCATATATAAAAGGTAGGTATGAATTAATTGTTATTTTATAAATATCTTCTTCTTTTTCTATATTTATTTCATTAACTCTTAATGTATATTGATTATCATCTAAAAGAATTTTATATATATTTTCATCTTTTAAAAATATTAGATTATTCTTTTGATGTGAATATAGATTCAAATCAAAACTCTTCTCACTTTCATATATAAATGAATAATTTGTTTTTATTGCATAGCAAGAAATATCATCTATTTTAGTTAATGAAGAGATTATTATAATAAATAAATATAAAGATAATATTATTGTTGTTAAAGCACTTCCTATAATTAATAATTTATGTCTCATATGCTACTCTTTTCTACTCTTATAGATTGATCTTGTAATATTGCAAGTTCAAATGTTCCTGAAGTTCTAAACCAAAAATCATATATTGACAATACTCCATTTGTAATTAATAAATGACCTTCTAAAAAAACAATAATATTTGAATGTGCTTCTATTACTACATCATATTTTTGGGTTACTTTTTCAGATTGTACTTCTGTTGTTGCATAATCCACATTCGCTTTTGCAGAAACTTCTGCTTTAATTTTTTTTATATTACCTGATGCAGAACCACCTACTGATGCTGACGTTTGAAACGAACAAGTTTTCTTAGTTTCTTTTTGTATATCTAATGTATATTTAATGTCTGTATTAGAATTATTAGTATAAGAATATATAACATCAGAAATATAAGATGTACGTACGTTTTTGTTAACAACATTAACTGCAATTCCAAACATCCAGTTTGTGTATGTACCTTCTAGATATTTATCATATTCTTTACTTGTAAAATCTCTTGATAATTTTCCTGATTCCATTATCAATTCAGGATACGTTAAATATTCAGCTATTAATACTGCAGATGCCTGATTAGACATTAGTGATATTGTAAGCAATAAAAAAGTAATACTAGATAAAATTAATATTTTTTTCATATAACTATTCACCTCTCATAATAAATAAGAGTTGAAATATTATAAAAATTTTCCAAAAAAAAATAAAAAAATCAGATTTCTCTGATTTTTTTAATCTAAAGTATTTAATATTGTTAATACATTTTCAAATGAAGATGTATCTGCATCTTCTACACTACCCTTATCAATTAATGACGCAAGGTTTGTATCAATTGGAAGAGATGCGATAGGTGTAAGATCAAATGTCTCACAAACATCATTAAGCTTTGATGGTCCAAATGGGAATAATGGATTACCACAGCAAGGACATTTGTAATATGCCATGTTTTCTACTAAACCTAAGACATTTATATTCATCTTCTTACACATATTTACAGCCTTACCAACAATCATCTTAACTAAATCTTGTGGTGTAGATACTAAAATAACACCATCAATTGGAATTTGGTTAAATACAGTTAAGGCAACATCACTAGTTCCTGGAGGCATATCAATTAATAAATAATCAAGTTCACCCCATTTTGTATCTGAATAGAAATTTTTAATAGCACCACCAAATAATGGGCCTCTCCATAAAACTGGTTCAGATGGATCAGAAACTAATAAGTTAATAGACATAACCTCAATTCCACCCTTAGATTTAGGTGGATACATTAATGTTTTAGTTCCAGATACTCCTTCACCAATTCCAAAAGCTTTTGGAATAGATGGACCTGTAATATCTGAATCTAAAATACCAACCTTAAATCCTTTTTTTGATAAAGCTACAGCAATCATAGATGTTACCATAGATTTACCAACTCCACCCTTACCAGATACAACACCAACTATGTGTTTAATCTTTGTACCTGCTGAAGGTGATAAAAGCTGATTTTTATTTTCATGGCTGCATTCACTATTACATGTACTGCAGTTATGAGTACAATTAGATGCCATAATAAAACCTCACTAATTATTTTCTTTATTTTTTTCTTCTTTTTTTAATTCATTTAGAATGTCATCAATATGATTACCATAAGCTAAAGATTCATCAAATTTCCAAATTAATTCAGGCATTTTTCTAGGATTTAATTTCTTAGCTAACGCACTTCTAATAAAAGAATTTGATTCTTCTAAAGCTGATATAATATTTTCTTTCTTTCCTTGATAGAAAGTATAATATATTGTCATAAATGATAAATCATTTGTAATTCTAACTTCTGTTACTGTTACGTGGTTTAATTCTTTATTTTTAGCTTCTCTTTGAAGTATAATTGAAAGTTCTCTTAAAGCTTGAGATTCTAATCTTTTAAGGCTTAATCCCATTATCTAGGAATCTCCTTCATAATAGATGCTTCAATAACATCGCCTTCTTTGATATCATTGAACTTATCAATCATAATACCACATTCGAATCCTTGCTTAACTTCCTTAACATCATCTTTAAATCTTCTTAATGATGACATTTTACCTTCAAATACAACAACGCCTTCTCTTAATACTCTTACTAAAGAATCACGTCCAATAACACCATCAGTAACATATGAACCAGCAACAGATCCAATCTTAGAAATCTTAAATACACTTCTAACTTCTGCTTGACCTGTTACAACTTCCTCATAAACAGGATCTAGCATACCCTTTAATGCTGCTTCAATATCATCTAATACATTATAGATAATATTATATAATCTAATTTCAATACCCTTAGATTGTGCAAGTGCTCTAACAGGAGCCATAGGTCTTACGTTAAATCCAATAATAATTGCTTGTGATGCTTCAGCAAGTGAAACATCTGTATCAGTAATAGTACCTACAGTTGCACGAATAATATTTACCTTTAAATCTTCAATATTAATCTTTTCAAGTGAGCCCTTTAATGCTTCAACAGAACCTTGAACATCAGCCTTAATAATTAAATTTAATTGCTTAGTCTTATCTTCTGATTGAGATGCAAATAATTCCTCTAATGTAGTTGCCTTCTTAGCATTAGCTTCTTCGTTCTTAGCCTTTTGGCTTCTTGCTTCAGCTGTGTTTCTAGCTAAACGTTCATCCTTAAATACCATGAACTTATCACCAGCTTCAGGAACTTCGTTTAATCCTGTAACAACAACTGCATCACTTGGTTTAGCTTCATCATATTTCTTATGACGGTCATCTTCCATCATTCTAACTCTACCATATGTATTACCACATACGATAACATCTCCAACCTTTAATGTACCATTTTGTACTAATAGAGTTGCAACAGGACCCATACCTTTATCAAGGGATGCTTCAATAACAACACCCATACCATCTCTATTAGGGTTAGCCTTTAATTCCTTCATTTCAGCAACAAGTTGAACCATTTCTAATAGGTTATCAACACCCATACCCTTTAATGCAGAAATTGGAACGAAAATAGTATCTCCACCCCAATCTTCAGCAAGTAATCCTAAGTCAGCAAGTTCTTGCTTAACTCTATCTGGATTTGCAGTTGGCTTATCCATTTTGTTTACTGCAACAATAATAGGACATCCTGCTGCTTTAGCATGAGAAATAGCTTCTTCAGTTTGTGGCATTACACCATCATCAGCTGCAACAACTAAAATTACTATATCTGTAATTTGGGCACCTCTTGCACGCATTTGTGTAAATGCAGCATGGCCTGGTGTATCAATAAATGTAATTGTAAATCCCTTATGATTTACCTGATAAGCACCTACTCTTTGTGTGATACCACCAGCTTCACCCTTTGTTATTCTTGAGTTTCTGATTGTATCAAGTAATGTAGTTTTACCATGGTCTACATGTCCCATAATTGTAACGACTGGTGGACGTGAAACTAGATTAGAATCATCATCTTCAATCTTAAACTCATCAAAACGAGTAACATCTGTTACAACTTCATCTTTTAATTCAAAACCAAAATCCATTGCAAGTAATTCTATTGTTTCTCTATCGATAGTTTGAGTTTGATTAGCCATAATTCCTAATTGCATTAACTTCATAATAACTTGTGCAACAGGCTT